>UQDF01000010.1 GCA_900539765.1 uncultured Porphyromonas sp.
GTACCATCTCAGTAACACCTTCCCAACTGTGTACTTTTTTCAGGAAGAGGACAATCTCCACGTGGATATTTTTTATTTTCCACGTGGGCGTCATTCATTTCCTCCGAAGTTTCATTTCATTCTTCCGAAGTTTCATTTCATTCCTCCGAAGAATTTTTTATTCTCCACGTGGAGATTTCGAAATATCCACGTGGAAATCACTTTTCCCCGACACGTCACCGTGTCGACATGTAGTCGGTTCTAAATTATTGTAACTAGCCGGCATCGAGTTTTCCCAGCCAAACTAGCTAAAGCATCAGATGCGCCATAACGATAGCGCCGGCGACCGCCACGTTGAGCGACTCGCAGTGGCTATCGACAGGCGACGGGATCGTAATCCGCTGAGAGACTAGCGCAGAGAGGTCGGACGAGATACCATTGCCCTCGTTCCCTAATACCAATATATAAGGTTGCTCAGGCGCTAGTCGCAACGTGCGAAGCGGTGCACCATCGATGAAGGTCCCTATCACAGGTGTCTCCGTCTGCGTTAGCATCGTTAGCAGAGCCGTCCTATCGGTGTAGCGATAAACTTGCACCCGAGCCAAAGCACCCATAGTTGCTTGTAGCACCTTGGGCGCATAGACGTCTGCGCATCCCTCTGTGCAGAGCACCTGTCTGATGCCCATCCAGTCGCAAGTACGCAGCAGTGTCCCGACATTGCCGGGGTCCTGCACATCGTCTAGAAGGAGCGTGGGTTGTTGTAACGCTTTGGGTGCCTCTACCGCTGGGATCTCGCAAAGTGCCAGTAGTGGACGAGGACTCTTCAGACCACTCACTCGCTCTATCTGCTTCGGATCAGGCAGGATCACCGCCTCGGCAATGCTCGCTGGGCATCGCTCTAACAGTGGCTCGACTAGCTCCTCTGTACCAACTAGTAGCTGGCAGCGATAAGCTGGGAGCATCTCGCCGATCAGCTTCTCACCCTCAGCGATAAATAGGTTCGACTGCTTGCGATGCTTCGCCAGCTGCAAGCTTTTAATCAGTTTCACCTCTGCATGCGTGAGGGGGCGGTGCTCTATCTTTGTGCGCTCAGACATACTCTTCTATTATAGATAAACAATCTCTTTGAAGGCGTAGCGTCGCTCCTGCCCCGTGGTGGTCATTAGGACGAGCTGCCCCTGAGGGCTTACCTCCTGGATCGTTGCATCAAACTCCTCCTCGGTGGCGACATCACGGTAGCGAGCTGGGATGCCTCGCTGGTAGAGGAGATCGTTGTACTCTGCGTGCAGTGCCGCATAGTCTTGACGAGCCAGCTGCTCCCCTAGATGACGTAGCATCTGGCGGAGCAGGTTTTTTACATCGTAAGTCTGCCCCGTTACGAGGTGCAAAGAGATCGCTTGCGGGAGTTCAGGCGGGAAAGCTCCCTCATTGATATTCATACCGATACCGATGATCGTCTCTGCGACAGAGCCCTCCGCCAGAGCGTTGTGGATCAGTATACCTGCAATCTTGTGGTCATTGACGAAGAGATCGTTGGGCCACTTGATCTCAATAGTATCCTCGCTCGAGAGCTGCTCCTGGTAACTCTTATAAACCGCTATGGCGGTCGCCTCACTGATAGACCAGATCTGCTGCAAAGGTCGATCGAGGCGAAGGTATATCGAAGGGAGCGCGTTGAGCCGAGGACTACTAAACCAGCTATTGTTTAGCTGTCCACGCCCCGCCGTCTGATAGTCCGTATGTATGACCGTCCCCGAGGGAAGGTCGGGTCTCTCCTGTAGGAGCTTGACTAGGTAGTCGTAGGTACTCGCTATGGGGTGGTCTAGTTCGGTTATCTCAAAGGAGATCTTGCTCATTCTGTGCTTGATTGTAGATTTCTATTCCGAGAGGCAGAAGACGCTGCTGAACCTTCGGGAGCTTGCGCCACACCTGCGCATAGGAGTGACGTAGGAGCCGAGCGATCCACTCCTCAGATTCACTAGTCGGTAGCTCCAGCTGTATCCAGTGCTTCTTATTGAGGTGAAAGGCGGGCTGCAGGTCGCTATGCCGGTCTAGCAGTGGCTCTATCAAGTCTGGGGTCACCTTGAGCGACACCATACCTGGGTCATGCTCCAGCCATAGCAGCGCGAAGATGCGTCGCGACAGACGGTAGGTCACCACCTCTGGACCAAACGGCGCATCCACCTCGCAGTAGGGCAACTGGCGACAGAGCTCATCTATTTGGCTTATCCCGTTCATTTCAGTACTTTTGTAATCAGTCTTATAGAACCTCCACAAAGTTACATGAAAGTCCTTTACCTTGCCACACACAACGCTCACAAGCTCCTCGAGATCCAGTCAATGCTCGGAGATACTTGCGAGGTGCGCTCAGCCTCTTCGCTAGGTCACTACACAGCTCCCGAAGAAAGCGCCTCCACGCTCCTAGGCAATGCAACTATCAAAGCACAAGCTCTCTACGACCTCTACCACAAGCCCTGCATTGCGGACGATACGGGGCTCTTTGTCGAGGCGCTATGCGGTGACCCAGGCGTACACTCAGCCCGCTACGCTGGTCGTGATGGTGACGATGTGGCTAATAGGAAGCATCTCCTAGACTCCTTAGCCTCACACCCCGAGCCGTGGCGAGCTTACTTCGAGTGCGTCATCGTACTGATCGACAGCCAGGGCGAGGAGCATCACTTCGTAGGGCGTGTCGCGGGACGGATCATAGACCACGAGGAGGGTGCCGAGGGCTTTGGCTATGACAGCCTCTTCGTGCCAGAGGACTTTGACAAGACCTTTGCTATGATGAGTCCGCAAGAGAAGAACGCTATCAGCCACCGCACCCGAGCCGTCGACCAGCTCCGCACTTACCTTACCAAGCACAGCCTATGAAAGCCCCTATACACCTACTCCTCCCGCTCCTTCTATGCACCCTCCCGCTAGCAGCTCAGGAGCAGCTGTGGCAGTGGCATCTAGCCGTAGGAGATGTAGAGCTTGTGGCAGACCTGCCCGAGCAGGTACTCTTCACCACGGGGGGCGTCATCGGCACCGTCTCTCCAGAGCATCCTGACGAGATCCATCTCCTCGATGGTATGACTCCTATCAGCGACCTTGATGCCGAGATGATCCGCTACTCGCCCAGCCAGCAGGTCACTACCGCCTACTACACATCTGGGCGTATAGACCTCATCTACAGCGACCGCATCTACAACCTAGTGGGCATCAGCGACAATAGTATGCTCAACGACAAGACCGCTACACGCATCTTCTATTACAAGGAGTATGCCTTCATCGCAGGTCACTTCGGACTCATGCAGATCGACCTCGGCAATCATCAGATCGTAGCCACAGCCTTTCTAGGCAAAGAGGTGCTAGACGCCTTTGCTCTAGATGAAAAGCTCTATGCGCTGACCAACGAAGGGCTACGCTCTAGTACCTTCTCGCAAAACTTGCAAGACCCCGCCTCGTGGAGTCTCGTTGCGGGCTTACCGCAGAAGGGGATCACCGCTATCACCGCCCTCCCCGACGGCTCGCTCTGGTACATCGACAACCTTAACAATCTCTATCGCACCACGCTAGCCCAAGCCAATGCCACCCCTCAGATGATGGCGCAGAGCGGCTGGGCTGAGCGACTCTTCCCGCTAGCCGAGGGGGTAGCGGTCGCAGGAGCCGACTCGCTTCTCGTATGGCGAGCTGAGAGCGAGCGTATTCGCATTGATCTCCCCGCTCATCTGCACAGCCTCTCGGGCGACAGCTCTCCAGACAAGCTCTGGTTCACAGCCGATGGCGCTCTCTACAAAGCTAACCTCGCCTCCGCTAGCAATGGAAACGTCTCTCTCGAAAAGCTAGCACTAGAAGCCAATGCTCCGAAGTCCAACAAGCACTTTTACCTCACACACCAGCACGGCAAGCTCTACTCCGTCAGTGGAGGACGTCGCACCAACGCTTACTGGCAGCCTGGTTACATACAGATCTACACCCCACCCCTCTGGCGCACCTGGGACTATCGCGAGATCCGGCAGCAGACGAGCGATATCCCCGTTTACGACCTCGTCTCCATAGCCGTAGACCCTCGTGACGCTGATCACTACTTCGTCGGCTCGTGGGGAGATGGTCTCTACGAAATACAAGGCGACCAAGTCATCAATCGATACACTCCAGACAATGCTCCATTCGTCAGAGCTTGGCCCGATGACTCACCCACAGCACACAACGTCCGTGTCGGCTCGCTATGCTACGACCATAGAGGCAATCTATGGATGGCACAAGGTCAAGGGTTGATAGCCAACCCCCTCGTAGTGTGCACTCCTGATGGCACGATGAAAGCTATCTCGTACCCAGACATAGAGCTGGTTAATGCTTTCGGTCCTATGCTGGCTCTACCCAATGGCGTCAAGTGGTTGCTTATATTCCACCGAAGCGCAGATGGCAACAATGGTGTCTTCATCTTTGACGACAAGGGTACACCTCTAGATCAGTCAGACGATGAGTACCGCCTCGTCACTAAGTTCGTCGATCGCACTGGCAAGGAGATAGCTGCCAAATACTACTACGACCTAGCTCTAGACCCCTCTGGTAGTCTCTGGATAGCCACAGACAAAGGGCCTATCAGCGTTGCTAGTCCCAGCACATTCATCTCGCAGAGTACCCCACTAGCCTCTAGACCCGTAGGTGGCGAGGAGCCCAACCTCTACTATGTTCTAGACAATATGCCCATCACCGCCATCGCCATTGATGCGCTCGGCAATAAGTGGTGCGGCACTGGTTCTGACGGCCTTTACCTCCTCTCGCCAGACGGCACGCAGCTACTAGCTCACTACACCAAGGACAATAGTCCTCTGCTCACCAACGATGTACTCTCTCTCGCCATTGACCAGGAGCGGGGAGAACTCTACATAGCCAGCTCGGCGGGGCTTGTCTCCTTATATATCGGTCAGACGAGCGACTGGTCCACACAAAGCAAAGAGGTCTACATCTACCCCAATCCGCTACGACCCGAAGCCCCCGACCAAATCACGATCTCCAAGCTCCCCGCAGGTACCACAGTACGCATCTTAGATGGTGCTGGCAATCTGATCTATCAGGAGGTAGCACTCACAGGGCAGCTCACCATCACCACCCGCCTGCCGAGTGGTGAGCGTTACCCCTCAGGCATTTACCACGCATTACTATCAGACAGCGAGGGCAAGCACAGCTACTCCATACCCTTTGCCGTCATATAATCTATACATACGCTTTTATGAAGAAACTTCTCTTTCCCTTACTCCTACTACTATCCAGCATCATGCTACTAGCACAGAGTGAAAGCGCCAATCGCGCGGACGGAGCCATCACGCCAGAGCTCCTGCAGAAGCTCCAGCAAGCCACCCCAAAAGCTCCAGCTGAGCGAGCCCTGCACAACAGCATCGTCCAGAACGGTATGGTACTCGCCAATGCCGAGCTTATGACACCGCCCGACGACCACTTCACCTACCGAGTACCTACGAAGGGTATTACCGATCAGCAGAGATCTGGTCGCTGCTGGCTCTTCACTGGCTTCAATGTGCTACGTGCTCAGTTTATCAAGGACAACAACCTCGGAGAGTTTTACTTCTCCCACTGCTACTCCTTCTTTTGGGATCAGCTAGAGAAGGCCAATCTCTTCCTCGAGGGTATCCTCGAGACCCGCACACTCCCCATCACCGACCGCAAGGTAGAGTGGCTCTTCCAGCACCCAATTAATGACGGAGGGCAGTTCACTGGCATCTCAGACAACCTCCTCAAGTATGGTGTCGTACCCAGCGACGTGATGCCTGAGACCTACAGCAGCAACAACACCGCACGTCTCTCCTCACTCATTGCCAAGCTCCTCCGTCAGGGCGGTATGGAGCTACGTAGCAAAGCTCAGCAAGGTGCCACACTGGCAGAGCTTCGCAAGGACAAGGAGACCACACTACAAGCTATCTATCGCCTCCTCTGCCTTAACCTCGGCACACCGCCCACCACTTTTGAGTATACCCTCAGAGATGCCGACGGCAAGGTGCTCTCGACCAAGGAGTACACCCCGCTGAGCTTCTACCAAGAGCATGTCGGAGTCAATCTCAAGGATGACTACGTGATGATTATGAACGACCCCTCACAGCCTTACTACGAGACCTATGCCATCGAGTATGACCGCCACGCTTGGGACGGCAAGGACTGGACCTACATCAACCTCCCCATGGAGGAGATCAAGGAGATGGCCATAGCATCTCTCAAGGAGGGCAATATGATGTACTACTCTTGCGACGTAGGCAAGGAACTCAATAAAGAGTCAGGCTTACTCACGCTCGGCTACGACGACTATGAGGCGATCACGGGTGTCCCGATGACTATGACAAAGGGCGAGCGCATCGCATCCTTCGACAGCGGCTCCACACACGCTATGACGCTCGTAGCGGTAGATCTAGACAAGTCAGGCAAGCCCACCAAGTGGATGGTCGAGAACAGCTGGGGAGCTACTGCAGGACATCAGGGGTATCTGATCATGACGGACGCGTGGTTTGACGCATACACCTTCCGCCTTGTGGTTCATAAGAAGTACCTCACGCCACGTGCCAAAGAGCTACAGGGCAAGACACCCAAGCTGCTTCCCCCATGGAGTCCTATGTTTCGTGCCGAAGAGTAGTCGAATAGTCGTACAGCGACCATCTCCTAAGCTCATCAGATAGCATAACTATCGCGTAGGTCGCTATCTGAGCCAAATTATACAGAGTACCTAGAGCAAGCCCAATCACTTCGATGAGATGGTTGGGCTTGCTACTTTATCTCATTCCGATAGACAACAATAGCTTCTCTTACAGTTAAACGAAAAACATTACCTTCGCACTCAGCTACGCTCAGTCAACGAACAGGCTCATCATCAACTATTATGCCGACCTCCAGACTACTACATAACCTGTTGTTTCCTCCGAGGCATCTCGCTATCGATGTGCTCGTAGAGGCGGTACAGGGCAAGACGATCCTCATCACAGGCGCATCGTATGGTATCGGGGAGGCTTTAGCGCATCGTCTTGCTGAGGCTGGTGCACACTTGATCCTTGTAGCACGCACAGCTGAGCGTCTGGAGGCGCTAGCAGATGATCTAGCGACAACGGCAGCCTCCGTGCAGTGGCGGAGCGCGGATCTGAGAGATGAAGAAGAAGTGGCGGATCTAATCGCATGGGTACGAGCAAGCTACTCACAGCTCGATACGCTAATACTCAATGCGGGGAAGTCGATACATCGTGCTTTCTACGACTCGCTAGATAGGTATCACGATGTGACGAGAACGATCACGACGAACTACACCAGCTCCGTGCAGCTCATCATGGGACTAGCCTCGCTCCTACCCTATGGTAGTCAGATTATCGCTTCCAATGCAGCTAGCACCTTGATGCCTCCAGCCCCAGGGTGGTCTGCTTACCAAGCCTCCAAGAGTGCCCAAGACAGCTACCTACGAGCTATTCGTCCAGAGCTACGACAGAGAGGGGTGGTGGTATCGCTACTTTACTTGCCCCTAGTACGCACGAGGATGATCGCACCGACTGAGATGTACCGCTCTGCGCCAGCTCTCACGCCCGAAGAGGCGGCCGAGCGTATAGCTTGCCTACTCTGTAGTAGACGAGATAGCTTTATCCCGTGGTGGGTGCGGTTAGCTCGTCCGTTTATGTCTCTCTTGCGTCCAGTTTTTCAGTCTATTGCTATGCGTCATCTATGAGTCGGAGCTTACTACACAAACTATATCGCCTGCACCTGCTCTCACCGAGCGGTATCGCACGCTTGCTCCATGCGCTATGGTGTGAGGGTGTCAACTTGATGGCGGTGACCCGCTTTGCTGCACACTACTATCCCTCTATGCTAGCTGTCGCTGATGAGCAGCATCACTACACTTATCCAACACTCCATGCCAAAGCTAGAGCTTGGACTGGTGTCCTCTACGAGCAAGGCTGGCGACGAGGTATGCACTGTGCACTGCTAGGGCGTAACTCGTCGGAGATGGTGATCGCCTCTCTAGCTCTCTCGCGTCTCGGGGTACACATATATTATATGAGTACAGATCTAAGCAAGGAGCAAGTGAGACAACTATGTCTAGAGCGACAGATAAAGACGGCTCTCGTGCAGGAGGAGTATGCCGACCGAATGCCTGTCGATCTAGACGTCAAGCTACTGGATAACTTGAACAAGAGCGATGAAAGTCTCGGTCCAAGGCGCATCCCAAGAAGTCGTGGAGGACGTATCATCGTTCTGACAGGTGGCTCGTCGGGTCACTACAAGGTAGCTGCACGCAAGCCTAGTGTGACCGCCTTCCTGCATCCTTTCTTTGCTTTGCTCAGAGAGATCCGACTAGATGAGTGCCGATCGGTCTACATCGCCCCACCACTCTACCACGGCTTTGGCTTAGCTTCGCTGATTGTAGCTCTGGTGATGGGACGTAGCGTTTACCTACGCAAGCGCTTTGACGCTCAGTCCGCTACACGACTACTCTCGGAGCACTCCATTGAAGTACTCATAGCAGTACCACTCATACTACGACGACTGATCAACGAGTCGCCAAGCGAAATACGATCGTTGCGACGTATACTCTCGGGCGGAGCACCACTCGACACACCACTAGTGAGAGCCGTAGAGCAGCACTGGGGAGCTGTACTCTACAATCTATATGGGACGAGCGAGGCCGGATTCTTTATATTGGCTACGCCTGAGATCTTGCACAACGCACCTCTAGCACTGGGCAAGCCTATACGTGGTGTGCGGTGCAAAATTGTCAGACCTGATAGTCAAGGAGTAGGCGTGCTAGCCGTCCGCAGTGGCTGGGCTATGGATGAGCGTAAGAGGAGCTGGCAGGAGACGGGCGATCTAGTATGGATGGACGAAAGCGGGGTGCTCTTCCTGCGAGGACGAGATGACTCGATGATTCTCTCAGGTGGCGAAAACGCTTACCCAGAGGTACTCCGCGAAGCTCTAGCAGCTCTTGATGCGGTGATGGACGTGGCTGTGATAGCTTATCCAGATCTAGAGTTTGGCACACGGCTGGCAGCATTCGTTGTCCTAAAGGAGGATCGTAGCTCTACCTCAGAGGAAGACCTACGGCTTTTGCTCTCAGCAAAGCTGCCTCGCTACCAGATGCCTGGGAGGATCTTACGCTTAGCAGTGCTGCCACGACTGGAAAATGGTAAAGTGGCAGAGGGTACACTCAGAGAGATGATGGAGGTAACAGCACAAGCAGAGGAGTGGTATGAAGATCGTGCGTAGTAGATGGATCCCCTTTAGGGGCTTCTGGGCTATCAACCTCTTCGGAGTTATCTTCGTGCGCAAGGATCTACCCGAGGAGTATCTGTCAGATCCGCTCTGGCTAGAGACCATCGTACGTCACGAGCGTATCCACACCCGTCAGATGGTGGAGCTGCTGGTGATCCCTTTTTACCTCCTATATGTAGTAGAGTGGTTGGTACGTCTCGCTATCTGTCGTGATGCCGAGAGTGCCTACCGCTCTATCTCATTCGAGCAGGAGGCTTACGCCCATCAGGACGATCCTGAGTACCTTCAGCAGCGCAAGCCGTATGCTTTCTTCGACTATTGGCGGAGGTAGCTGGTTCTAAATTCTTTTTTCGTACCTTTGCAATCGTCTAGCTAGATACATCGCCCAGATGGCGGAATTGGTAGACGCGTCGGTCTCAAACACCGATGGGGTTAAACCTGTGCCGGTTCGATCCCGGCTCTGGGCACACAAACGAGAGCGAAGGCTAAGCGGTCATCTCAACCACTTAGCCTTCGCTCTCTTATTTCTAATCTCTAACCTCTAATTTCTAACCTCTAAAGTCTATCATTCTTCTTATATTTGCACTTAACAAACGATAGACAACTCACATGCAGCGCAAAGATCCTAAGCCTCTAGGGGAAATCATATCAGACTGGCTCTCCGAGAGTCCAGAGGTAGACCAAGGTCTCCTCGAGCTCCAGGCACTCCAATACCTGCGCACACGTTTCTACCCGCTCAGGCGACAGATACGTGAGCTGTCGATCGCAGACCATACACTGCAGATGCGCATCACCTCAGCTAGCCTGAGACAAGAGATACGGCTCACACAGCAGCAGCTCATAGAGCAGATCAATGCACACCTACAGTACGACCTTATAGACGAAATCATAATCCGATGAAGCAAAGACCCTCTTACCTCCTCTTTCATACTAGTAAGTACACGCTCCTGACGACGCTACTCTTGCTCCCGCTACTCATCAGCACTAGTTGTAGTAAAGTCCGAGAGAGCGTATTTAGCTCTCCCCCCCTCCTCGTAGACTATGTCGATGTGCATCAAGGGACGTGGGATGCTGAGCATAGCGAGGAGATATTTCCCATCGTACAGCTTCCACACAGTCTACTGCGTATCATCCCTTTCAAGGAGAGCTTGCGATCGGCTCGCATCAAGGGGCTACCGCTCTACACACCAGATATAGATGGTCGCCCGATCTTCTATCTCATCCCTGGGAGTGCTCATCCTAGTCAAGACCCCTCGGGGAGACTGAGCTTCGACTTTCAGGAGATCACTCCATATAGCTACCACCTTTACCTCGATGAGCTACAGATCAATGTGGACTTTTCGCTCACCTCTATGAGTGGCCTCTACAACCTCTCCTCACGAGACTACAATGGCAGTGACACGCATCAGCTCTCCTTATATCTAGACCGCCGTGACTCGACTACGTGGGAGCAAGTCGGCGACGATGCCATCACCGCTGAAGTCGCCTATGGGGGCACCACACCGACACGCATCTACCTCTATCTACAGCTCAATACGAATATAGAGCAGATGACGAGTAGCATATCCCCCAGCGACAGCACCTATGAGTGCCTCACCTTACAACTTCAGAAGCCAAGCAAGCGAATCGTCGCCAAGTACGCCATATCTCTCATTAGTTGCGAGCAGGCCAAGCGCAACTTAACCACGCAGATCCAGAGCTTCGAGTACTCACCACTGGTCAAAGCGGCACGCAACGAGTGGCAGAAGACCCTGCGCCGAGTAGAGGTCTCGGGTGGTACAGAGGTCAATATGCGCAAGTTTTACACCGCACTATACCGCTCGCACCTATGGCCCGTCAGCATCTCCGAAGATGGGCAGTACTACTCGCCTATCGACGATTCGGTACATAGCGATGAGGGGATCACCCAGTACAGCCAAGACGACCTGAGATACACCTATGAGACTAATTATCCTCTCCTGATGCTCCATGCGCCTGATATGATGGAGGAGATTATTGTGTCGTATCTACGCGCTATACGAGACTCAGGAGGACGACTTCTAGAGACACTCGACCTAGGCAGTGTAGTCTACACGGAGGAGTCACCTCTCCTCTACCTACTGACCGATGCACTCGCCAAGGGGCTCCTCGACCAAGACATCAAGCAAGCCTTTGAAGTGCTACGCACCGCCATCGATGCCGAGCCTGAACGACGATCGGGCTACAATCTCTGGTGTCTCTCACAGCTAGCCAATAGTATCGGCTATACACCCCTGGCTAGAGAGTACGCAAAGCTCAGCGATACTTATCACCCGTCACCAGGTCGACTATCGGCACAGCAAGTCGCATCGATCTTGGAACACCCCAGCGATGCTACGCCTATACTACTCCCAGAGGGGCAGGTCAATATAGACAGTCTCTTCAGCAGTTCGCTACACTCGCTCAATGTAGACCCCGACCTCTTCGCTTTTCTCTTTACCTACAACCTGATGGGTCGTCCACACGATGCGCAGAAGTTCGTACGCCACACCATCGACTACTTCTTTGGGGTAGGCTCCTTCGGCTATCCTGGCCCTGACGACTACGGCTCTCTCAGCGCATCGCTTGTCTTTGCCATGATGGGCTTGTATCCTGTGGCTCCTGGTATCAACGGATACTCGATCGTTGCACCCTCCTTCAACGAGATCAATATCGATATGGGAGGCGGACGCCATCTCACGATCAAAGCGCAGGGAGCCTCTCAAGTCAATAAGTATATCTCAGACCTCACCCTCGGAGGACGACCACATACCGTCTACTGGGTCAAACACAGCCAGATAGCCAGCGGAGGAACCATCTCCATGTTCCTCTCCGATGCAGACAATTGATACTTTCTCCTCGCAGTACTTGCACAATTAGCGAAAATGTTGTAAGTTAGTAGCGGATTAAAGAAACTCATACAAATCATTAAGTACATACAGTTATGGCAAAGGAAACAATCTCATTCAACGAACTGCGTCGCATCAAGGATAGCCTACCCGATGGTTCTATTCATCAGATCGCTGAGAAGCTGGGTCTCCGTGTAGACACCGTCAGAAACTACTTCGGAGGAGCCAATTACGAGGAGGGACGTGGCGCTGGGGTACATATCGAGGCAGGCCCCGAAGGGGGGGTTGTAGTCATCGATGACAACACCATCCTCAATCAGGCACGTGCCATCATAGGAGAGGAGCCTGTCCTCTAAAGAAAAAGCAGTCAGCAGTCAGTGACCTCTACTAGTCACTGACTGCTCCTCTATGACCTTACCATAGGATTGTCGAGACTTATCGACAATTCTCCCATATCCACCACCATTATCACCACATCTATGCCACAAGACAAAGACCAAACCAAGCTGGTGACTGTAGCTATACACACCTACGAGAAGGCGCAGATACTCCAGAGCCTACTCCAAAGCCAAGGGATACCAGCTACACTACACAATGTAAATACTGTACAGCCTATCTTCTCTACGGGAGTACGTGTACGCATCGCAGAGCATGACCTACCTCGTGCACTAGCCTACATAGAGGATCTCAAGTGGGATCTAGACGAGGCATACGATGACCTACAGGAGAAGACTGAGCTAGCCAAAGAATCGCCAGACTCAGCTCACGTCGCTGCATATAGAGGGTATGTCCTCATCCCTGTCGACTTCAGTATCTATACGGACAAGATTGTCAAGCTGGGCTTTAACTTTGCAGCCCGTCGACAGCTACACGTGCTTCTTATGCACGTATATACTGGCACTGTACCACAGATGAACTTCCCTTATGGAGACTTTACAGCACTCCTACCACAGATTCAGGCAGCTTCTCACCAAGAGGCCAAAAGAGCTGAGCAACAGATGAATGAGCTGACCAAGGAGATAGATGCTAAGATAGTTGAGGGGACTCTCCCCAAGGTCACCTACCGCACCTCTATCCGTGATGGTATCCCAGCAGATGAGATACTACGCTACGCTAAGCGCAATCTACCAGCTATCATCATTATGGGCACACGTGGCAAGACCGAGGATAGTGACTATATCGTCGGTAGTGTCGCTGCCGAAATCATTGATCGAGCACAAGCTCCCGTACTCGTCGTACCAGAGCGGGTCGCCATAGATGATCTCATGCAGGTCAAGCATGTAGGCGTAGCAACTAGCTTCGATCAGCGAGACTTGGTACTTTTTAATCAGATGATGCAGCTGATGGCTCCCCTAGAGCCTGAGTATAGACTCTTTAATGTGTCACGCTCTGAGGGTAAGTGGGGAGACGTACAGCTGCAAGCTATACAGGAGTACAATAAGCAGCAGTACCCCAATGCTCACATTGAGTGGACTAAGCTCAGCGAGGGAGAGCTATATGCAGCTCTAGAGGAGTTCGTCGCAGAGCATCAAGTCGAGCTGATTGTGGTCAATACCTACAAGCGCCGTGTACTAGCTAAGCTCTTTAACCCGACGATGGCACGACGTATGCTCTTTCACGCAGGGACGCCTATCCTCGTGATGCACAGCAACTCATCATCACAATAGAGCAATCCTAGCTAAAAGATAAACAACTACAAGAAAGAGCTCCGTAAGTCTGCATAGACTTGCGGAGCTCTCTTTATATAACGGATTCAGCCGCTACGATTGGGTTACTTGTCTGAGGGAAAAGCTGAGGAGACGAGCTTCTGGATGTCCTTCGGAGTAAAGTCGCCCGTCAGACCGACTATATAGTACTCATCTTCATCTAGGACAGAGATGAGTAACTCTGGACACTTGCGCCAGCACCAGATGCCAGACTCTCGAGAGACGATCTGCACCTTGAGATTATCTTCTGATTGGTTGACCGTAAGCATTGGCTTGATAGAGCGATGCAGTCCAGGTGTCAGCATCGGGGCAAACGCCTTCTGCAGCTTGTCGATAGACTCAGGCGTTGAGGCGATGTATACGTCGAGAGACTTCAGTTTCTTGAGGAGCGTCTTGACGTTAGCCATGACAGAGGAGTTACTATCCTCCTTGATCATTTTCGTGATACTCTCCATAGGGATCATATCCAACAGGTTTTCATTGAAAGAGAAGACCTGGACTCCATCCGCAGCCGTGGGTAGTGCCTTGGCATCTACATACTTGAAGGGGCTAGTCTGTGCCATAGCACCTAGCGTTACGGTCAGCACCAGAAGCGTAGCAACCAGTTTAGACAACAGGGGTAAAGAGATTCGTTTCATATAAGAATATCGGGTTGATAAATAATTAGTCTACAACTATTTCAGATAGAGCCATGACACCACCGTCATAGGCAGTGTAGGCGCTACTATATGATAGACGAGCATGAGAGGCAAATGTTGCAAATCTTCCTAAAAATGTAGCGCCAGAAAAAGAGACCAATCATAGGAAGCTAGCAGTCTATGCAGACTCTTGAGTGACTCTCCACGTGAGAAATTCAAAATATCCACGTGACTATTAATTATTCTCCACGTAGGGACGAAATAAAACTTCGGAGGAATCAAATGATATGTCCGAAGTTTTATCTGATGCCCACGTGGAGAATTTTCTATTCCTCCGTAGCTATTTAGGATTTCCTCCGTAGGAAATCGACCACACGCCTGAGCTGGATCGAGATTATCTCGAGGAGGAGAGTCAGATGATCCTGAAGGAATGACCGTTTTAAGTCAGATAGTCAACCATTTACGCTAGCATTGTACAGTTTCCTACGAATGAGAGTTTTCAAAATGGACAACTTATCAGCAGACAGCTTATTAGCATAAGTCTATATATGAGAGAGATACGCTTTTTACTTGGACAACTTTTCAACAATTGATGTTTTTCCAGTTGATTTATTTGCCCACGTCAATTATTGGTTGTAATATTGCAAGGAATTTCGCGGAGTCAGATTTTAGATTCTTTATAATCTGACTTCTAGATAGACTTATTCTTGTAACCCTTCATACATCTATTCAAGTGAAGCAAAAGACATATTCCTTTGATGAGGCTTATCAAGCCACGTTAGAGTACTTTGGTGGTGATGAGCTGGCCGCCAAGGTGTGGGTGACCAAGTACGCCCTCAAGGACAGCTATGGAAATATCTATGAGCAGACTCCTCGTGACATGCATCAGCGCATAGCACGAGAGCTCGTTCGCGTAGAACAAAACTATCCCAACCCACTCTCTGAGAGTGAGCTGATGGATCTGATGGATCACTTTCGCTATATCGTACCTCAGGGTAGCCCCATGACGGGCATTGGCAATAACTACCAGATTGCCTCGCTCTCAAACTGCTTTGTCATCGGTCTAGACGGCGAGCCCGACTCGTACGGTGGCATCATCCGCATCGATGAGGAGCAGGTACAGCTGATGAAGCGCCGCGGTGGTGTAGGTCACGACCTATCGCATATCCGTCCTAAGGGTTCGCCTGTCAAGAACTCAGCCCTCACCTCTACAGGCTTGGTACCCTTTATGGAGCGCTACTCCAACTCGACCCGTGAGGTAGCACAAGATGGTCGTCGTGGTGCGCTCATGCTCACGGTCTCGATCAATCACCCAGACAGCGAATCCTTTATCGATGCTAAGATGACCGAAGGCAAAGTGACGGGTGCCAATGTCTCAGTACGCATTGATGATGCCTTTATGCAGGCTGTCGTAGAGGACAAAGAGTATATACAGACCTACCCCGTCCACTCGAAGGATCCTAAGTTCACCCGTACCATCCAGGCGCGCAAGCTATGGGACAAGATCATTTACAACGCTTGGCGGAGTGCTGAGCCAGGGGTACTCTTTTGGGACACGATCATTCGTGAGTCTGTACCCGACTGCTACGCTGATCTAGGCTTCAAGACTATCTCGACCAATCCCTGCGGTGAGATTCCTCTCTGTCCGTACGATAGCTGCCGTCTGCTAGCGATCAACCTCTATAGCTATGTACGCAATCCCTTTACGGCAGACGCTTCGTTTGACTTCGACCTCTTCCGTGATCACGTTGCCAAGGCACTGCGCATCATGGACGACATCATTGACCTGGAGGCGGAGAAAATCGATGCGATCCTTATGAAGATCGCCTCTGATACGGAGACCGAAGAGGTCAAATCAGCTGAGCGTGAGCTGTGGCGTAAGATCAAGCGCAAGACGCTCCTCGGACGTCGTACGGGTGTCGGCATCACCGCCGAGGGCGATATGCTCGCTGCGATGGGCATGCGCTACGGATCGGACGAAGCGATCAACTTTGCAGAGGAGGTGCAGAAGACGCTCTGTCTATCAGCTTACGCTAGTTCAGTTGAGCTAGCTAAGGAGCGCGGATCCTTCGACCTCTATGACACAGAGCGTGAGAAGGATAATCCTTTTATCCAGCGCATTGCCAAGGCTGACCCGAAGCTCTATGAGGAGATGAAGAAGTTCGGTCGTCGCAACATAGCTATGCTCACCATCGCTCCTACGGGCTCGACGAGCCTTATGACGCAGACTTCGTCGGGTATCGAGCCTGTCTTTATGCCTGTCTACAAGCGCAGACGCAAGGTCAATCCCAACGACAAGAATGTCAAGGTGGACTACACGGACGAGACGGGCGACACCTTTGAGGAGTACATCGTCTACCACCACAACTTCCTCACCTGGATGAAGGTCAACGGCTACGACACCGACCATGACTATACGCACGAAGAGCTACAGGAGCTGGTCGCTAAGTCGCCCTACCACAAGGCTACCGCCAACGATGTGGACTGGGTCGCCAAGGTCAAGATGCAGGGACGCATACAGCAATGGGTGGACCACAGCATCAGCGTGACGATCAACCTCCCCTCCGATATCTCTCAGGAGATGGTAGCTACGCTCTACGTCGAGGCGTGGAAGGCTGGTTGCAAGGGTTGCACCGTATATCGAGAGGGCTCTCGCTCTGGCGTGCTCATTTCAGAGGAGCAGCAGAAGAAGGAGCAAAAAGCAAAGGCGGAGCAAGAGTCAGCACCCGAGATCCCAGTAGAGCCTATGCCCATGTCTCAGACGGTTCGCAAGCGTCCCAAGGTACTAGAGGCGGACATCGTACGCTTCCAGAATAATAAGGAGAAGTGGATCGCTTTCGTTGGTTTGCTCGATGGCAAGCCTTATGAGGTCTTCACAGGTATCGCTGACGATGACGAGGGGATCATGCTCCCCAAGAGCGTGACGAAGGGTAAGATCATCCGTAGCTACGATGAGGACGGCACGAAGCACTACGACTTTCAGTTTCACAACAAGCGTGGCTTCAAGACTACGGTAGAGGGACTGGACACAAAGTTCAACCCTGAGTACTGGAACTACGCCAAGCTCATCTCAGGCGTCCTACGCTACCAGATGCCGATAGACCAGGTGATCAACCTGGTCCAAGGCATGGAGCTCAACGATGAAAGTATCAACACCTGGAAAAACGGTGTGGCACGTGCTCTCAAAAGCTACCTTCCTAGCGGTACAGCCGTATCTGCAGCCTGCTCTAACTGTGGACAGCACACGCTGGTCTATCAGGAGGGTTGCCTCATCTGCACCAACTGTGGCTCCTCAAAGTGTGGCTAACCAGAGAGGCTCAGTCCCCCTTAGCACTAGGCTCTTGAAGATCGCTTGACAAGCTTCTGGAGCCAACTCTAAACTACAAAACCCCACCATTGTACAGACACAATGGTGGGGTTTTGCTTTGGCTCGTTATTTGCTTCCTCTAGAAGAGTAAATCACACTCCTTACAGTCGCTCGATGCGATGGGTGAAGGGGACACCAGCTCGGTGAAAGAGTCGCCCTACGGGACAGACCTTCTCGGTCAGCTCGAGGCACTTCTCTAGTTCTTTGTCAGAAGCGGTCGTTTTGACCCGTAGCGTGTAGTCGATCGCATCCACCTCTCCATCTGTCGTTTTTGCCTCTAGATCTACCTCTAGATGCTCGATGGTGAGACGCTTCTTCTCAGCCATCGTGGTAAAGATTGTCGCAATGCAACCATTGAGCGACATAGCGAGGAGCTCGAAGGCTGTGGGTCCCTGATCCGTACCGCCAGAAGCGACTGGAAGGTCGATCGTGACACTGCTTCCTCGTTGATTATCTATTTGCGAGAGATAAGCTCCCTGCTTGACTAAGTGTGATTTCATATCGTTTATTCGTTTAGTATGTTATTAGAGTAAGACCTCCTAGGGACTCAAAAGAGCATCTGCTCCTCAGCGACATACTCCGAGAGCGACTCACGAAGCATACCGATGTAGCGTCCACTAGTGTCATAATGATGTCGATAGAGTAATTGATTCGCCAAGAAGACTCCGCCCTGCGCTGCCTGGCACAGGTAGCGGATAGCCTCCGTGCGATTATGGGGTTGTAGCGGATCTGTCAGTAGCATCCGTCCTATCTCATAGCACGCCTCGGGTATACCTGCTTCAGCAGCTCGCTCCCACAGGGAGACGACACGAGAGCTGTAGCAGTCTCCATCTTGATGATACCACAGCTTGCCTAGCAGGTAGCACGCTTCGGGAGCATCTTGCCTAAAGGCTGCCGTGAGCCAGTACTCCACACGATCCATCTGGACGAAGAGCCCACCCTGAGCATAAGCCCTAGCGAGTGCTATCTGCGCCTCCACGAGTCCCGCCTCGGCAGCCGCCTCTAAGTGATAGAGATACTGCTCGTGACTACGTACTACGCCCAAGCCTCGCTGGTACATTTGCGCTAAGAGGAGATGAGACTGCGGATGCCCTAGCTGAATAGCCATACGCAAGCAGTCGCTCGCCTCTCGGTAGTTCTTCCTCAGTCCCGTCTGCGGATTTGTCAAGTGTAGTGCCAGAGCATAGAGATCCTCCACGTTTCCCCGCAGCGCTACTCTCTGGCGCAGATAGCGTCTCAGACAGGTTTGTGCGACCCTATCGGAGTGCGACTGATAGAGCTTAACTAGGTAGTCGATCGCTGGGAGCGAGTCGTGACGAGCCGCACGATATAGCCAGTGTAGACCCTCTGTCTGAAGGTGCTTAAGATTGTCAGTCGGGGTCTCTAGAGCTTTCTGCAGAAGGCTATAAAGCTTGCCAGAGCGCCTTGTATCAACGACAAGCTTGAGCTGCTGCGTCATCAAGGCAAAGAGCTGCTCGCAGTCTATACCGCCAGCCACGGCACTGGTCGTCTGTGGCGAGAGTAGGTCTGAGGTAGGCTCTTTGGGCTTAGGCGACATGGATCAAGAGACATAGAGGAGCAGTCCCTTGAGATACTCCCCCTCTGGGTAAAAGATGTTGATCGGATGACAGGGACTCTGCCCCAAACGCTTGAGGATGCGCACCTCACGCCCCGCAAGTGTGGCAGCCGTCATCACCGCTAGGGTAAACTCCTCCATCGTGACGGCCTGCGAGCAGCTAAATGTGAAGAGCAGTCCACCACGGGCGATCGCTCTGAGTGCTAATTCGTTTAATCGACGGTACCCGCCCAGCCCTTGCTGCTTATGGTTGCGCTGCTTGACAAAGGCGGGGGGATCTAGGACGATAAGGTCGTAAGCACCCGTCTCGATAGCAGATAGGTAGTCAAAAGCATCAGCCACAACCGCTTCGTGCCTCTGGAGCCTCTCTGGGTCAGAAGAGAAGTTGATCGCCACACTCTCCTCGCAGAGAGAGATAGCCCGTGCAGAGCTGTCTATCGAGACGACACGCTGGGCGCCCCCTCCGAGAGCGTAGACGGAGAAGCCACCCGAATAGCAGCAGATATTGAGGACATTGCGCCCCCGAGCGTAAGACTCGACAAGACGTCTGTTGTCACGCTGGTCCACGAAGAAGCCCGTCTTCTGTCCCCGCTCCCAGTCTGGCATAAAGCTGTAACCATACTCCTGCACCGTACGATTGTATTCAGCCGAAGGAGCCTTGCCTAGGTAGCCATTCGGCATAATCCAGTCGCTAGGGGTCTGTGCGGGGAGCGTCTCAACAGACTTGTCGTAGACGTAGTGCACAGCTAGCTCGGGCAGTTCGCACAGCACCTCAGCGATCAACTGACGTAGTGGGTAGAGGCTCAGCGCATGTATCTGTATCACCGCCACCTCTCGGTAGATGTCGATGACTAGCCCTGGTATGAAGTCACTCTCGCCATAACACAAGCGCCAGCAGTCTGTCTGCCTGTCGTCTTGGCTATGGAGGAGCGTCTTGCGCAGCTGATGCGCTTGACTCAGACGTGTGGTAAAGAATGTGCGCCACTCCCCTATCTCCTCCTCGCCAAAAGTCAGCATACGGACGGCTATCGTCCCGCCCTCGTAGACTCCTTGCCCCAATCGCAGAGAGCCATCGTGGTTGAAGATAGTCACTATCGATCCCAGTGGTATGCTCTCCTTGCTACGTTGCAGTGCGCCCGAGAAAACCCATGGATGATGTCTGAGGAGAGGCTCCTCACGATGAGGCTTGAGGTATAACTGGTACATAGGGGTGGTGGTAGGTTGTAGCTCTTGTGGTAAAGTCCTAGGCAGGCTGCTCAGGGCAGAGCCCGAAATGGTGAAGTAGTGGCATAGGCTCTGACTCTAGACGATGATAGATACGGAGACAAGCGTATGCATCTAGCGCTGCGTAGCTCTGCTGTGCAGGCGTTAGTGTAGTCGCCTCCCAGTTGCTTAGCTGGGCACGCTTGCTAATCTTCTCGCCGAAGAGTATCGCATAGATCTTCTGCAGACCCAAGTCTTGGATACCATAGGCGGGTGTGAGACGCTGCAGGTCGACGAAGCCTCGTGGCTGTAACTCTTTCGAGAACCTCCTCAACTGTCTTCGATCCCCGCAGAGGTCTAGTCCCACCTTGAGTATATCCTCACGCTCTAGTAGTCCTTGTAGCCGAGGCGGAATGCCTATTTTGTTGATCCTAAAGAGGTAGCAGCAACTCTCGCTCGATAGCTGAACAAGTGCTACAGACTGACGCTCATACTTCTTAAAGACAGGCTTAGACTCCGTGTCCATACCGATTATAGCACACTGCTCTAGAGCTGCTACGGCAGACTCCACTTGCGGGAGCGAATCCACGACAACGATTTCACCAGTGAAGGTCGCTTTGGCTAGTTTGCCTATTTCCTCTTTAGTAATTGATGACAGCACGATTGTTTACTCTTTTATTATTGTATGCCTTCTATTGCCAGCGGTCAGAGTCCTCCTCTAGCCCCTCGGCCTGCTTGTGATAGTGCAGCACACGCAGGGCAGAGAGGAGCGCATCTCCCATATAGGTATCAAAAGCGTATTGCAGTATAGCGAGCGTTGCGACGAGTAGCTCGCCAGCATCCTCTCTAAGTACCAGCAGAGGCGTACCCAGCTCACGGTAGATCAGCACCAAGAGACGTGAGAGTCGCTCAGGCTGTAGCTCGCCATCTTGCGCTACACCCACAGGGTAGTGGAGGAAGAGATCTAGCTCCTCGCCCAGTAGCGCACGCACCTGCTCCTCGTAGTAGCTCACCGTCTCGTCTGAGATCACCTGCGTGTAGCTAGTAAGCCAATCCTCCAGCTCCTCCGTAGAGGTCTCTGGCATATGCGATAAGTAGCTAAAGATCTCCGGCAGGTAGCCGTAAGTACGCTGTACAAAGTCCGTCCGACTATACTCGGAGGCATGCTCTATGAGCGCGCAGTAGTCCTTGCACAGCGTGAGAAAGGCGACTAGCTCTTGCGGATTGCTCTCAGTCGTTTGCTCCATATGCATTCCAATGGATTAGGGCTTTACTTAGCAAAAGCACCCTCCTGAATTAGGTACTCAGCAATCTGAATGGCATTGAGCGCAGCGCCCTTCATAATCTGGTCAGCCACGCACCAGAAGGTGACACAGCCAGGCTCAGCGAGATCAGCCCTCAGACGTCCTACATAGACAGGCTCCTGCATAGAGCAGTGTAGAGGCATCGGGTAGCTACGCTTGGCGGGATCGTCCATCAGGAGTAGTCCCTTTTGCTTTGACATTGCTTCGCGTACTGCCTCGACCGTAAGCGGATCAGCACACTTCACCCAGATAGCCTCGCTATGAGCTCGTAGCACGGGGACACGCACGCAGGTAGCACTGACACGTATCTCGTCGTTGTGCAGGATCTTGCAGGTCTCATTGTACATCTTCATCTCCTCTTTCGTGTAGTCATTGTCCGTAAAGAGGTCGATCTGCGGAATGAGATTATAGAGGAGTTGATTGCCGAAAGCTTTCGTCTGAAGTGGCTTACCCATCGCCTGGTCACGCACCTGCCCCTCTAGCTCTAGCATCGCATCGTGGCCCGCACCGCTAGCTGCTTGGTAGGTAGCCACATGGACCCGCTCTATGGGACTTAACGCATGGATCGGAGCCAGTGCCACGATCATCTGGATCGTACTACAGTTCGGGTTGGCGATGATCCTCTTGGCAGGGTGTAGCGCATCAGCTCCATTGACCTCGGGCACGACGAGTGGCACCTCGGGATCCATACGGAAGGCACTCGAATTGTCGATCATCAGAGCGCCATGCTTGGTGATCGTACTGGCGAAGTCTAGTGCCGTCTGCCCCCCAGCAGAGACGAAAGCGATGTCAATATCCTTGAAGTCATCGTTTTGGGCTAGGAGCTTTATCTTGTATTCCTTACCTCTGAAAGTGATTACACTGCCTGCACTGCGAGACGAGCCAAAGAGTCGTAGCTCATCTATCGGGAAGTCTCGATGCTCTAAGAGACGTAGGAACTCACGTCCCACAGCTCCACTGGCACCTACTATAGCTATCTTCATATTATTATCGTTCTGTAAAGTTAGAAATTAAGGTCTATACGATTGTAAGCTCAGAGAGTTGTCTCCAGCTCCAGTGCAAAAGTACCCAATCTGCGCCAATCCGCAAAAAGTACCCCCACTACACATCACCTCGCACAACTAGGCAAAAGGTGCCACAGACAAGATCTTCACTCCGCTCGCTCATCGGAACCATATCCACGTAGGAAATCGAGAATCCCTAGTGAGGGACGGAGAGATTCCTACGTGGGGACGGAGAGATTCCCACGTGGGGATCGCCTTGCCTCTCGACGATAGCGTGGCATATGTAGCATATGTAATTGCAAATTTGAGGTGGGCGGGTCACTTGCGGAGAGAAATCTTTTTACTACCTTTGCAGGCGATACAGCATATGAGAAGACTCACACATATCGATATGCCGACACGGATGACGGCTTTGCTATTGGGGCTAGTGTACATACTGGCTCTGATGGGACAAGCTATGCACCAGCACGACGCAAGAGCCTTCTCGGTAAGTAGCTATATAGCCTCTCAGTCTGACACAGACGATGAGGAGCGAAGTGAAACGAGTTCGGAGGTCTATCTAGTCAATAGCGTGACCTGCCCCATCTGCGAATTTCATCTCGGCATCACCGATCGGTGTGCCGTAGCACCTTCCTTTGCAGTAGACGAGTGGGATGCTCCCGCTCCCGAGCTACAACCCGAAGCTGTACACCTAGCCCTGAGAGAGGGTAAAGCTCTAAGAGCCCCACCAGTGAGATACTGCTAGCTACACATCTATCGATGATGTGGCTACAAGCGGATTAGCTCTACACTTATACGCCGCTTGGTGCGCTTACCTTGGCTGACTGCCAATGGTGTGAGTGACCGTGATGTCGCTCTCCTCGCCTAGCATAGCTAGACCATATCTACGTGACGCAATCCCCTACGTACGCCTGCTCCTCCGCTGTGTGTGAGCTGAGCTATCGGTGCAGTGGTGCGCACGATCTCCTTACATTTCACTGGTTAACAACATTCTTGCGATGTATTGTCGATACATTTGCTATCCATTACTATATCTTATCCCGATGGTTGCTCTAGCTGAGAGATCCGTCACGAGATCTGATAGCGTAGCGCTAGAGTCTCACGCCTTTGACGAGACGCTCCAGACGGTGGAGGTGCGTGCTAATAGCAAGCGGCTCCAGACGGCTCGTATCGGTCAGACGATCGAGTGGCTCGACAGCACCTATTTGACGCAGCACTTTACGGGCAACTTTGCAGCGACACTGAGCAGCCTCCCTGGGGTCAATGTGATCACGATCGGCTCTGGCTACGGTAAGCCTGTGATCCGTGGCCTAGGCTTCAACCGCATCGCCTATGTCGATGGCGGACTCAAGCAAGAGGGGCAGCAGTGGGGTGCTGACCATGGGCTGGAGGTGGACGCCTTCGACCAAGACCCCGTACAGGTGATCAAGGGGGCTGGCTCCCTACTCTACGGCAGTGACGCCCTAGGAGGAGTCATCGTGAGGCAGCCAGCTACACCTCCTCACAAGCAAGGCTTTTACGGCTCCTACACTATGATGGGGCAAAGCAGCACCATGGGCGGTGGCGGCAGTCTTATGATGGGCTACCTGCACGGAGCGCACCATATCCGCCTACGTATGAGCGGTCAGTATCACGGCGACCGCAATGTGACGGCAGACAGCATCTCCTACCTCACACGCTGGATACCTATATATGATGGTAGGTTGAAAAACAGTGCTACACAGACCTACGCTTCGCAACTACGCTACGAATGGCTCGGAGAGCAGATCAAAGCTTCGCTGCAAGCCTCTGTCAATGGCGAGCGCAGTGGCTTCTTCCCAGGAGCGCACGGCATACCAGACCTCAAGCGTGTATTACCCGACGAGAGCCGATACGACATCGAGCTACCATACAGCACCGTGCGCCAGATCTCTACACAAGGTAGCCTCCAGTGGAAGATTTCGCCGCAGTGGCAATTGGTCGGCGAGCTTGGTTGGCAGCAGAACTTGCGCCGTGAGCTTAGCGCCTTCCACACGCACTACGGGACGATGCAGCGACCCGAGCGAGACGCTGACTTGGAGTTTGAGTTTGACCTCAAGACCATCTCAGCACGCTTACAGGCAAACTACTATGCCCCGTGGGGTGGCAAGTGGACGCTAGCGACTGATGGTCAGTATCAGTGGCACAAGCGGAGAGGCTACGGCTTCCTCTTACCAGACTACCAGCGGGCGACGAGTGGCGTGAGCCTGACCTATCAGGGACGCATAGCCCAGGGGCTACACCTCACCAGTGGCCTGCGCTACGATCTAGGCTACATAGCGATGAGTCCCTACCATGATACTTACCTAGCTGACTACCTCCAGGAGCGTGGCGAGTCCTCAGCAACCTTGGCGCAGTACTACTACAGCAGCCAGGAGGGCGAGCGGAGATGGCACGACCTATCGGGGAGTGTCGGCTTAGCTTGGCAGATCGATCGGCATTGGCTCTGGAAGGTTAATCTAGGCAGGAGCTTTCGCCTACCAGGCATCTACGAGCTTGCGGCAAATGGCATCCATCACGGCACCTTCCGCCACGAGGTGGGCGACCCTTCGCTGGGCAGTGAGCAGGGGTGGCTACTAGATAGCGAGGTGGCCTTTCACAATGACCTGTGGAGCTGTACGGTCTCTCCCTTTGTGACCTACTTTACCAACTACATCTTCCTGCAGCCCTCGGGAGAGTGGTCTATACTGCCTCACTCGGGACAGATATACCGCTACCAATCCACTCGGGCGCTCTTCACAGGGGTCGAGCTGGAGGGTACTTGGCATCTACACCCGCAGTGGGACTACCACCTGCAGGGAGACTACGTCTACACCTACAATGTGGCAGACGGCTTAGCACTCCCCTACTCGCCACCAGCACGCTTGAGCCACGACTTGACTTGGCACCCTGAGCACTGGGCGCTCTCGCTCAAGCACCGCATCATCGCTCCTCAGCATCGCATAGCACGCAATGAGGAGGCGACACCTGGCACAGCTACCCTACTAGACCTAGCTGTGACCTACGACGGACAGCTCAGACAGAGCAACTACCGCATCTCTCTAGCTATCCAAAACATCCTGAACAGCCGCTACTATGACCATATGAGTTACTACAGGCGAGTCAATCTCCCTGAGGCTGGACGAAACCTATTGCTAACAATCAATCTATCATTCTAATCTTCAATACTATGATGAAAAAATCAATCTTCGCATCAATCACGCTCCTCAGCTGCCTCGCTCTGGCGACAGCCTTCACCGCTTGCAAGGAGGAGCCTAAAGACACAACCAAGCCTATCATCGAGCTAATCGAACCAGAGGATCATGATAAGCTCCTCATCGGTGATGAGCATGGTGTACACTTCGAGATGAAGCTCTCGGACGATGATCTAGTCAAGTCGTACAAGATCGACATCCACAACAACTTCGATGGGCACTCGCACACCCGCGACCTACGTCACGGTGATGACAATACGAAACCCTTTACCTTTAATAAGGAGTACTCCGTCAACCAGCGCAACGCCTCTATCCATCATCACGACATCAAGATACCGGCCGATGCGACACCTGGCGAATACCACCTCCTAGTCTACTGTGTGGATCGCTCAGGCAATGAATCGATGGTGGCTCGCACCATCATCCTCTCCACCGATGCTCCTGGTGATCATCACCACGATCACGACCACGAGTAAGGCGGGTCAGAGACATTAATTTGTTTAGTGTATGTGATAGGGAGGGGTGTTACCGTGATGGTAGCACCTCTCTCGCCTTTTCACTGCTTGTATAGAAAAGAGCCAACTCCTCTTCTCACTAGATTCTATCCGAGCATTCCCTGCAAAGGGTTACTCGTTTCTATATCTAGCTCAGGGGGAGCGACATGATGTGCTTGATACGGAAGGTGGGCGAGTGGAGCTCGGTAAAGTGGAGCAGTACTCTGCGCAGAGTCTCGTACTCTGCGGGCGAGAAGCTATTCGGGGCAAAGTGCTCTAGATCGTATCGCAGGAGTCTCGGCAAGGCGCTCTGGAGCTCTGGCGTAAGTGGCACGGAGTAGTCGGTCCGTAGCGGTAGTATCGTCCACTGCTTGAGGTCTAGCCAGTGTGTCCTGTAGCTTTCTGAGTCCAAGCTTTGCATCTCTAGCCCCTCGGGTAGATACCCTTTGGTACGTAGTATGGAGGTTAGCAGAGCTAGGTCAAAGCCTTGTAGCTCCTCAAGGCTCTCGATGCTGTCTAGCTGGTCTAAGGCTTGCACAACGATAGTATATAACTGCAGATCCTCGGGCTCCTGTGCGAGTAGCTCTCTGAGGAGCTGAGCAAGATAAAGGAAGTAACCGCTAGCAGCTGGGCGCTGAGCTAAGGGGAGTGTACCACGGACGAGCTGTACCTGACGGATGAGCTTGACGGGCTGACTGGCTGGCGAGGGGGTTGTAATCTGCAGACCTCGTAGCGGCTGGAAGAGATTGCTCGTCGCCCGGCTCCTGCCACCGATGGGCACGGAAAAGGCTGTAGCTCCCCACAAGTCGGTGTAGAGCGTAGCTATGAGTGAGCGGTCTGAGTACGGGATGACACGCAGCACGATGCCCTCAACAGTGGTGATCATAAGCTCGATGCAGTACTCTGTGTGAGCAGGGGTAGTAGCTCCCGCAGATCTCTGATCTCAAGCACTGAGTGGCTCTGCTGGTCGTAGTCGGGCATCGGCACTTGCCATAGATTATACCAGATGGAGTCGATGCCACTATTGAACGCACCGATGATGTCACTCGGCCAACTGTCCCCAATGAGCAGTGCTTCCTGACGACTACACCCTACAGCTTTCAAGGCGTAGTCAAAGAACTCAGTTGCAGGCTTAGGCACACCGACATGGTCGACGAGTATCACTTTGTCAATGTAGGGCGCTAGACCCGAGCCATTGATTTTGCCATACTGCGTCTCTTCAAATCCATTACTCACGATACAGATCGTGTAGTCTCTATGTAGCTCTGCGAGTACCTCTAGAGCATACGGGATAAGACCCGTCTGCTGCTGGACGTACTGCATAAACCTTTGGTTGAGCAGCTTGACCTGCTGATCGCTCCATGAGACTCGTCCCCGTAGAGGATAGCGCAGACGATCTAGGAGTAGCGGCTCCTTGCTGATATACCCCTTGCGGTAGTCGTCCCAGAGCTGCTCCTGATGCGGGAAGTAGACGGCAAAGTAATCCTCAAAAGTGGCATAGTAGCTCCCCCATCCCTCCTCATTGTAGAGCCTGTGCAGGCTAGCTTTATTATTGTCAAAGGTAGCCCAGAGCGTATCATCTAGGTCGAAGAGTAGTGATTTATACTTCATATGTTCGCAGGCAAACTAGAGATGAGTCTCATAAACTTCAAAGGGGAGGTGTCACAGGCACCTCCCCTTTTGCATTAATGTAGTGTGTAAAGGAACAGATTAATAGATCTGTATGACCAGTATCTTAGAGAGGCTCCAGAACTCCTTAGGATTAGAGATCTCAAGGGTTAGCTTCTTGTCCTCTCCCTTGACTAGCTTGTAGCTAGACTGAGGGTGCTTCGTCTTGAGCTCTGCTCTCTTAGCATAGAGAGGTATGGAAGTAACCTTGCGTAGATCGATCTGCGTAAAGTAGTCTGACTGATAGCCCTCTGTGACGACCTCACCATTGCGGACGATGTTCATATCCTTAAGGTCGCGAGAAGTACCGATACAGTAGCGTACGGTGTTGAGAGCAGCGTCCTGACGCTCTAGCTCAGCTTGCTGTGCTGCAGTAGTCTTGCTTAGATTCTCTACGTTATTGCTTAGCCCTGTAACCATCGAGTCAAGGACACCGATAGCGTAGTTCTTGCGCTTGAGTTCCTCGGTAAGATCTAGGATCTCAGTATTCTTAGCATTGAGCTGATCTTGTAGCGTGCCGATGGTGCGCTGTAGTGAGCTGTTTTTGTTTCCAGACTGAGAGAGTTTCTTGTTTAGGAGCTCGATAGTCTGACGATTGGCCTCGAGCTTCTCATTGATCAGACGCAGATTGTCCTCGATCTTAGCTCGCTGAGACTGGGGCACCTCGCTATTGCTGTCTAGCGTTATCATGCCTTCTAGCTGCTGTATCTGAGCGAAGTTTTGAATCACTAGATTGATTAGTGAGTCCTGCTCGGCAACTTGCGTGCGGAGTGTCTGCAGTTCGGTGAGCTCCTTCTGTCGCTCTTGCTCCTGCTTGCTGTTTTTACCGCATGCGGTGAGCATCAGTAGCACTACTACCAATGCTGATAAAGTGAGAGATAGTGACTGTTTCATAATTGTATAGTTGTATCTTCTGTTATATGTCTATTGTTCTTTTTAGAAGCCTTGATGGGCATGGCTCCAGCTACAACGATGACAAACTCCCCTCGAGGAGCTGTCTCTGCAAAGTGGTCGCTCAGCTCTTGTAGCGTGCCTCGTCGCACCTCTTCGTGTAGCTTCGACAGTTCACGACAAGTGGCTGCCTGTCGCTCAGCACCGAAGTATGTGATCAAATCCGAGAGCGTACGACAGACTCGGTATGGCGACTCATAGATGATAATGGTGCGTGTCTCGATGGCTAGTGCCGTGAGGAGTGTCTGCCGTCCCTTCTTGACGGGGAGAAAGCCCTCATAGCAAAAGCGAGACGTGTCCAGTCCGCTAGCAACTAATGCAGGTACAAAAGCAGTGGCTCCTGGCAGGCAAGTGACCGTCACGCCCGCATCGATGCAGGCTCGTATGAGCATAGCGCCTGGATCATTGATGCCTGGCGTACCAGCGTCGCTGATGAGCGCTACGGAGGTACCCTCGGCAATGCGCTGAGCTAGTCGCTCGGAGGTCTTGTATTCGTTAAACTTATGGTGGCTCTCCATAGGCTTCGCTATCTCGTAGTGCCGTAGCAATACGGAGGAGGTGCGCGTGTCCTCGGCAAGGATCAGATCAGCCTCACGTAGAGCTTCTAATCCACGTAGGGTGATGTCTCCTAGATTACCTATGGGGGTCGGTACGACCGTTAGTTGAGCCATTGTAGTTATACTGCGTCCTTGACTTGTCAAGAGACAATTACAATGCAAACTTACAAAAAACTCGTGGAATCTAGCATTATCGCTTCGATCTAAACGAGGAAAGCTGTTGTCTACAAAGCTTTTACGAGCGTACGTACTTATTCGAGAGTTTGCTCTTCCTGCAGTGTAACTCCGTAGATCTCCCCTGCCGCTGCGATAAACGAGGGCATATCGCCTTGTCGTAGCTGTACCGTGAGATGGTACTGAGAGGTGTAGTCCTGAGCGACGATCTCGGCACCATAGTTCTTGACTAGGAGCATCACGGGTCCCATCAGATCCATCTGGAAGCTGAGCGTGACACGACTGTATAGGATGACCTCTCTGACCGTTGCCTTGTCTAGGACTAGCTCGGTCGTGGAGCGGTAAGCATCGATCAGTCCACTGGTACCGAGCTTGACCCCTCCGAAGTAACGGACCACTGCCACAGCTACGTTAGTTAAGTCACGAGAGATCAAGCGTCCTAGGATCGGCTTGCCCGCAGTACCTGAGGGCTCTCCGTCATCGTTGGAGCGTGTCTCGTACTCCTCAGCTCCATAGATCAAGTAAGCCCAACAGACGTGTGTCGCACTGTAATGCTCCCTGCGAAGCTCCGAGATGCGTTCCAGAGCTTCCTCAGCACTAGCGACGGGATAGCAGTAACCGATGAAGCGGCTCCGCTGAATGTTTTGCTCGTCAATGACTGGCGACTGAATGGTGTGGTAAAAGTCTTTCATCGGTAAGGCTTCCTCAGATTAGTTGAAGTTGGGCTGCTGCGAGTAGTCGCTCTCTAGGATATTGACATCTCCACTCTTGTGGTACTGCACGCCATCGGCACCCTCAGCGGTGATGACGTAGTAGTAGACCCCACTCGGCACGGGCTTGCCACGACAGGTGCCGTCCCAGCCACCATCGGGATCACTCCAGCTATAGATCAGTCCGCCCCAAGAGTCATAGATGCGTCCTTCGAAAGAGATAAGCGACTGATGCACCACCTGAAAGAGATCATTGACTCCTGGACTGCTAAAGGGCGTAAAGACGTTTGGCACCTCGAGCCTCGAGCTTTGCACCGTTACCACCATAGGCTGAGAGGAGGCTGTGCAACTAGCCGTGCGGTCGCTCACTGTGCCGTAGAGGGTATAGGTACCCATCTTGTCGAAGGTGTACTGAGCTTGTCGTCCGTTGAACTGCATCACCACGGGCGCTTGCTCTGAGGGGGCGGCTCCCTCGACAATAACTATCTGGTAAATGACCGCCGCAGGTTCATTAGCGACCAAATCGATCTCCACTGTGGCAGGAGCCGAGAGACTGGAGGGGAGTTGACTAGCATTGCTTGCGGTCGAGTCTGCTGCCTGCGACTGACCTGCGCTAAGCAGCCGATAGCGAGCGTGTAGCTCGACACGACGAGCTTGTAGCACGGGACTCTCTATGGGCAAGCCGTACTGCTCTGCCACACCTTCGGTAAAGCGGTCCCCGATGATCGCAAAAGAGGTGTCTGTGAGCGGAGCGATCAGATGCCACACCCCACCATTGGTCTCGGGGAGCTGCTCTTCCTTTTGCTCTGCGGTGAAGGCGTGAGACTCCTCCTGGTATACTAAGTCTTGGTAGCGCACTACTAAGCCACGATCCGCCTGCATCGTAGCGCCTTGTAGCGTGTGATAGGATATGGGAGCAAGCGGACGAGAGAGGACGAGCATCACCTGCTGACAAGGCTCGGCAGCATCGTAGTCTGCCGTCAGAGTGAGATCACTCAGAGAGACACGGCTGTAGTCAAAGACCCAGTAGTAGACCCTAGTCATCATAATCTGACTAGGCTGAGCGGTGAAGTACCCGCACTCCAGCTGCGCATTTGGCACGGTGACAGTCGTACCCGCATACTGCGCTGTAGCGACGGGCTGCGCCTCCTGTATCGAGGTGGTGTAGCTGTAAAGCTGCTCTCCCGTAGCTATGGGGAAGGTCAAGGTAACTGCACCACTCCCCTCTCCACCAGTGGGATGATAAGCCAAGAGCTGCACCTGCTGCCCTGTGGGTGTATAGGGCTGGCTGAGCTTGCCTGGACTAGCTGATGGAGTAGCTGAGACGCTTTGTGCCGAGAGTATCACGGCAGAGCTGACGAGTATGAGGAGTGATAGGATCAGGCTTCTAGTCTTCATATGGCGTGCTACTATTATATATATGGTATCTCCAGAGGTCAAGCTACTTGCGTTCGCAGATTGTCTTGTAGTCGCACCCCTCGCAAATCTCCTGTACAGGGGTTTGGAAGAACTCCTTCTCAGGGTTTACTAGCTGGTCCAAGTATTCTAATACGATCCCTCTGATTACGTCTAGATCTTTGGGGACATCAAAGTATATCGCCCCTTCACTAGCTGGCACAGCAGGAGCCAGCGAATAGAGCGTAGGCTGCACCTCCTGAAGTCCAGCCTTTGCCTGCTGAGCATAGAGCAAGGCGTAGAGATAAGACTGTAGCATGTAGCCACCTAGCTTATAGTTGCTTTTCTGAAAGCGCCAGCTTGTTAGCGTATCGGAGTCTAGCTCTGTTAGCTTCTTAGCCTTCTTAATCGTCCCTGTCTTGTAGTCTACGATGCGACAGACACCGCCACAGACTTTGTCTACTCGGTCGGGCTGACCAGTCATGTGTATGGTATGCGTGTCCCACTGGAAGACGTTCTTTATCTTCGTCTCACTAGCCAGCAGTTGGAGCGTGCCACTGTCCCCGAGCAAGAGGCGGTCTATCTCTAGAGCCTTGTAGATGTATCGCTCCAGGTCTGTCAGGAGGATCTCATCGGGGGTACTCTTGTCAGAGACAATCTCTTTATAGATATCTGTCAGCGTCTGGCGGGAGACCTTGTGCTCGAGCTGATCCCGAGTGATGACGTCCCCTGCCTTCTGTACCAGTCCTTTGTAAAACCGCTCTAGATACTCATGCACCATCGAACCCAGCTCTATCTGTGTCACCACTCCTGGCTCGGGCTGAGGCTCGCCGACACCCTTTATCTTCTTAAGGTAAAACTGATAAGGACACTTGTAGTAAGTGATCAGGTCAGATGGAGAGAATGTCCTCTCGCCCGAAGCTAACTGCTCTAGGTAGTGACGCACTTCCTCGTCTTGGCCTGTAATCTGGGGTACCGTTTCGTCTCTCGCCTCCAGTGGGTCAGCATAAGCAGACTCATAGAGCGGTAAGCCTGTCAGATAGCGTATCTGATCCACATAGCGCGAAGGCTCCATCGAGGAGATGCTCTTAGGACGAGTATCTTGGAGTAGATACACTTCCTTAGCGCCCTGTATGAGTCGATAGAAGTGATAAGCATTGGTATCGTCTTCGGTACGGTAAGTGGTCATATGAGCAGCTCGTCGCAATAGGTCGGGGATGAGCGTCGTCGTATGGCTCGACTTAGGCAGATCGCCCTCCTGCACATTGAGCATGATCACATAATCAAAGGTGAGCGTACGGGTCTCCAAAAAGCCCATCACCTGCAAGCCCTCTAGCGGAGCACCCTCGAAGGGGATACTCCCCACAGCTATCAGCTGCTCCAAGAGATAGGCGACATGCTGCGGAGTGTCTAGCAGATCGAGATTGCCAGCGCTCGAAGTTAGCAGGTTAGTGATCTGTGTGATATGGCGGACGATCTGGTCGAGTGCTTCCGAGAGGATTACTTGATCTATTGGCTCGTCAGAGGCTTCGTCCGCATCTTGCTCTAGCACTGAGGAGGTTCCTTTGAGCAGCTCTAGCAGTTGACCTACACGACCGAGTAGCTCTCTACCGGTGAAGCTGGGTGTGAGTATCTCTAGGAGAGGTTGTCGTATCGCCTCATCAGCATCCTTCGTAAGCTCCTCGAGGATCTTACGAAGCTCCGATGCTTTGATAGCGTAGTGGTGCAGAGCTATCTGCTCCATCAGAGCAGTCGTCAGCTCGCCAAAGAGCTTGCGCGTCAAGGGCGCCGCTAGCCAAAGCTGCAAGCGTGAGCAGGTGAGCTTGACACGAGCTAGCTCTCTATCCGAGGGCCTAACGAGCCCGAAGATGTTTAGGTACCTACGTATCCAGGTCGCCACGGAGGTGTACTGGAGGGGGTAACCCATAGTCACGTTGAGCGACGTGCAGGTCGGTTGCTTGAGCGACTTCATCAGAGGGATGAGCGTCTTCTCATCATTGAGGACGATCGCTATGCGTAGCTCCTCGAGTGCCTTAGGGTCGCGTTCGATAATCTCATCGATGAGACTATTGACCACTTGTGACTGGAGAATGGTCGAGTTGAGCGAGAGGAGATGTATCTCTGGCGAATGCACACAGTCCACTTCTCCGTCTATGACCTCGCCCCCGAGATGATTGACGTTTTGCTTGATCGTACGGTAGAGATAATCTGTAAATTCATCCGGAGTGGCTAGCTCGTCTGGAGTGGCTGGAGCGGCTAGCGAGACCTTCTGCCAGTAGAGCTGCACCTTGAGCGCATCTGCATCGGCTGTCTGTAGCTTCTTAATAATCTTCTGCTCCGCTGGCGTCAGGTTGTATAGCCCCACGAAGGAGACCAAGCTAATCTTCGAGCCACTATGACGACGTAGCTCTTTGAGTAGATCATCGTCCGTAAAGCCTCGCTCCGCAACGAGCCTATAAGCGGCAGCTCGGTACGCCACCCCAAGTTCGGTCAAACGTGCATTAAATCGCTTATAAATCTCTCTCCAGACGACGGAGAAGTGAAGATACGCCTCGCCTTGCGGTCTTTCGAAAAAGTCTTTAGGCAGTGTGGTCCAAAACTTGCGAATTGCCTCGCACTCCTCTTTTTTCAAGAAGGAGTAGTCATCAAAAGCATCCAGCTCCTCGAGATTTCCCAAGAGCATCTCCACATTTGCCAAAGCTAGATCCATATCTTGGAAATCTCGCAACATGCGCTCCGTCTGACTCAGGCGGAGCATTTGGTCTGTCTCCGCCTTCGCCTCGTCCTGCTCCGCCAGATAAGCTGCGTAGACCTCATAGAGTATCGATATGAGTGCTGTATTGTCTAGGATGACCCGCCCACTCATCTCTGTAATCCACTCGTCGATGGTGACGATGCGAGGCAGGATTGTGGCAGCATCGGTCAGTTGCGCGACAAGTTCACGCTGTAAGAATGTGCCAGCACGCTTCGTCGGCACCACCACCAGCTGCTCTCTCAGCGGGGTGTCACTACTGAGCAGTCGCCTGACGACCTGCGAGAGGAAGTTGTCACTAGAGTCCATAGATACCCAAGACTAAAAGGTTATTAAACATATGTAGCGCAACCGATGGCCAGAGTGAGCCTGTAGCCCAGCGCAGGTAGCCCAGTAGGAGCGCAAGGAAGAAGATCGGCAGTATGCCCACAGGGTTGAGGTGCATTATGGCAAAAAGTAGCGCAGGAAGGAGGATAACGCTCCAACGTGGGAAGCGTCTCAGCATCATCCACCCCATAAGCGCCCCTCGGAAGAAGAGTTCCTCGGCAAGCGGTGTCAGCACCCCGACGATGAGGAGAGACCACCATATATTTGACTCCTCGATGAGCGTATTCTGCGCCTCCTCGACCAGCTTGCTCCAGTTGCGTAGCCACGCTCCGCCCCACCCCTCTGGCCATACGTTGACAAGCGCTTCGTTGCCCCACGAGAGGAGCAGATAGATGCCTACAGCGAGAATGGCGTAGAGGAGACAACGTACCGGCTTCACACCCTTCAAGTATCGTCTGAGCGGTTCGAGTGGCAGGGCTAGCAGTACACTAGGCTCCTGCGGAGCGGGCTGATGGTAGAGCCATCGGTAGCCCCACAAATAGGTCCAAGTGGCAAGTAGCGCACTACCTCCGAAGGCGATGACACCCACCCAAGAGACTGGGAGCAGTGGGTAAGCCAGCACAAAGAGGATTAAAGAGTATAGGAGCAGTAAGACCAGCATCAGCGCACCTTAAAGTAATAGCCCAGCCCCACTGTGACACCCATCTCGCCCGCACGACCATAGTCGTCGCGCACAGTCGTGGCAAAGATGTCGCTCAGTCCGTAGTAGAAGTGTCCGCTCAGCGTGATCCTATGCCTCTGCGCTATGTCTAGACTCATAACGGGACCACCCTTGAGTCCCCACGAGAACTTGCTCACGAGCGGATAGACATGTCGTCTCTGCACGATGGGTCGTGTCTCTTCGCTCGGTGTGGGGCTACTCACATCTCGTATGATGTAGCCCACACTTGGTCCCACCTCTAGTCCTAGCTGGAAAGCGCCAAAGGGGTAATAGAGGTGTGCCATCAGCGTCAAGTCAATGAAGTCCATATCTCTTGAGAAGCTGTAGGCGATCGGCTCCGTATACTCCTCTCGCCATCCACGCTGCTCGTAAGAGAGACGCATCGTCATGCCCGTATATTTCTGATTGGTCAGCAGTACCCCCACGTAGCCCATAGCGCCTAGATGGGGTAGCATCTGCACACGTGGCACCAAGTCGAGCATCGAGCCACTCACACCTCCACCACCTCCTATGCGCACCTCTAGAGGCTTCAGCTGTGAGCGCTGAGCCTGTACGGGGAGTACAGTGCAGAGGAGTGTGAGGAGCAGTCCGCTCCACCATTTCATCAAGCTTTGCATAGTGCTGACCTACTCGGCTAGGGGAATCTGCTGACGCTTCACCCCCCGTGGACTATAAGTGATGAAGAAGAGGTTCAGGTTCGTATAGCCCCCATTACCTGAGTTATGCCCTGTGACAGCTGGTGCAAAGAGGAAGCCCGACTGCAGACCATCGCTAGGTAGCTGATGCTGGTACTGCTGGAAGCCTCGTCCATATGACGAGAGAGCCGCTATAAAGTAGCGCACCACGTCGTACCCCAGCATCGCATAGCTTGGATAGCCCTCCTCTATATCACGTCCGTACCAATGCTTGTAGGCGTCTCTAACTTGCTGACTCTCGGGTAGCTCCCGATCCCAGTAAAAGGTGGAGAAGATCGTTGCCCCCACCGCTTGCAGACGCTCATCTATACTCTTACCGTAGGTCTGCCACTGCGGATATCCAAAGAGCTGATAGTCACTCGTCGAGAGCTGCGCATCACGCATCGCATCTAGTACCGCTGTGAGGTCCTGTTGCTTGCTTGAGTTGAGCAGGATCACACACTTCTTACCACTCAGGCGAGGCCACTGCCCTATCGTTAGCTCCCGCAGAGAGCGACTCTGCGTGGAGATGCCCGCCTCTCGGCAGGCTGTCTCGATCGCCTTGAACTTGTCCGCCTGATCACCTTCGCCACAGCGCACGAGTAGCACCTCACAGCCAGCATAACGCTCTACAAAAGCGCTCTGCAATCTCTGCGTGACACGATACTGTGCGGGGTTGAGCTGGAAGAAGAGGTCATATAGTTGCCCCCTACCGCTCTGCCATACGAAGGGCGAGAGATAGACCGCCTGCTGCGCCTTAGCGCGCTGCGCCAGTAGCTCCACGCTCTGCTCTGAGTCTCCACCGATGATTAGGTCGTACCGCTCACCTTCCTTGCTCTTGAGGAGCTGCTCGAGTGCTGAGCTATTGACGGCTGCATCCACCTGTAGATCGATGTTCACACCCTGACGCTGTAATCGCTCGATAGCTAGCAGTGCACCCTCGTAAAAGTGCAGATAGCGACTAGGCTGCCCACTCTCTCGCAAGGGTAGTATCAGAGCCACACGCACCTGCTCTAGCTGATTACCATTCAGCGGATTAGGCGCCTGCTCTAGCTTAGCTCCTGAGGCTACTACCATGCGCTCTCCTACTGCAATCTGCGCATCATGCTTCTGCGGATTGAGCTCGAGAAGCTTGCTCACCGTCAAGCCGTACTTACGACTGATGCTGTAAAGCGTCTCGCCAGACTGCACCACGTGAATGCCTGGCTCCGTCTGTGCAACAGCTGGCGCCTCGACATAGATCGTGTCAGGCTTGCCCTGGGGGATCAAGAGCGTCTGCCCCTCACGAATGCCCCACTGACTGCCCTCGTTGAGCCGGTAAATCTCCTCCTCAGAGACTCCGTAGCGCTTGGAGATCGAGTAGACCGTCTCCTGCTTCTTGACCACATGCCGCAGAGGAGCCTGAGCCATAAGCGTTGAGGTGACTAGGAGCAGGCTCATGGTGAGCAAGAGGAGACGCTGTAATATCTGTTTCATCGGTTTATCTCTCTTTTTACTCAGACAAAGGTAGCATAAATAGCACTCTTGGTCAACCATTCTCCCCAAGAGATTTTAGTTTCATACGGATGGAACTCTAGTTTCATACGGATGGAACTACAGTGCCTATGGGGGTTGGCACTGGAGTTTCACCAGATGGAACTTACATCTCCGCACCTTCAGGCAAGAAAAAAGTACCCGTAGCAAAACTACGAGGACTCACAGATGTTCGTTTGACGAGGTGACTATCGGGGAAGCTGCTCCGTGGCTAAGGCGGTCGCCCGGTCGTGGTAGTGCAGCAGTGCTTCGAGCGTTGGAGTGGCGTCATAGGATACGGCCGTCATAATTGGCTCGATAAGTTGCGCTATCTCGGTGAAGCCGATTCGCTCATCGAGGAAGGCGCGCACAGCGACCTCGTTGGCAGCATTGAGCAAGCAAGGGATATTGCCGCCTTGTCGGAACGCTTCGAAGGCTAGTCCCAAGCAGGGAAAGTGGGCAGCGTCTGGCTCCTCAAAGTGAAGCGTGGTGCCGACAAACGGCTGACGAGCTATGGGCAGTGGCTCACGCACACCGCCATGGAGTGCTAGGCTGATCGGAAGACGCATGTCGGGGACGGCTAGCTGCGCCTTGACCGAGCCATCGGCAAACTGCACCATCGAGTGCACGACGCTCTCGGGGTGTATCAAGATAGAGATCTGATCTGCTGAGACGGCAAAGAGGTGGCATGCCTCCATCATCTCAAAGCCTTTGTTCATCATCGTTGCCGAGTCGATCGTCACCTTAGCGCCCATCGACCAGCGTGGGTGATGTAGCGCATCAGCTACGGTGACTTGGCTTAGCTGGTCGAGTGGCATCTGCCAAAAGGGGCCTCCACTAGCCGTGAGCCAAATACGCTCGAGAGGGGTCTCCTCGCCCATCAAGCATTGGTAGATAGCAGAGTGCTCCGAGTCCACGGGGAGGATGCGCACGCCGTGTTCCCGAGCAGAGCGCATGATGAGTTGCCCTGCCACCACGAGGGTCTCCTTATTGGCCAAAGCAATCTCATGACCGCTCTCTATAGCGAGGAGTGTGGGGTGCAGACCTGCGAAGCCGACGAGGGCGGAGAGCATAACGTCGTAGTCGCTATGCTGCGCCAGTTCGCAGAGCCCCTCGGCACCAACGAGTATGGTGCAGGTTAGTCCTTTGAGGAGTGTGGCATGCTCTGCGGCTGCTTTTTCGTTAGCTACGACCACGACGGCTGGATGATATTTCTCCGCCTGCTCTACGAGGAGAGGTACGTTGCGATGAGTGGTGAGGGCATAGACGGAGAGCAACTCGGGGTGAAAGGAGATGACCTCCAGTGCCTGAGTGCCGATACTGCCTGTCGAGCCAAAGAGTGCGATGCGTCGCATAGTGTGTAGTCTGCTTGAGAAAAGGGAATGGGCTTATAGGTCTAGTAGCCCTTGGGGAATGTGTAGCTGGATGGTTTTGCTCTCAGGATCTATCGCCTCGACCAGCTCCTCGTGGATGGGGATCAAGCGCTGGGTGCCGTCGGAGGTTTCGATCGTGAGGAGGATGTTTTCCGTTTGGTCATTGACCTCTAGGATCGTGCCGATAGGTTCCCCCTCGGGGGTGAGGACTCGGAAGCCGATGAAGTGATCCCAGCTATAAGCGACCTCGCTCTCTGCCAGTAGCTCTGTGGGAACGAAAAGACGCCACCCCGTCATCTGCTCGGCGATCGATCTGTCAGCGACATGCGCTAGGGTGAGCAGGTAACTATCGCCCTTGCTACGATAGCTTAGGAGCTGGTACGGCACGGGTAGCGCATCGATCTCGGCAAAGAGGTAAAAGGCTTCGCAACTAGGGTCGCTGCAGAGTGTCTCCAGCTCAATGGTCAGGTAAGCAGTTAGCTCACCACGCACGCCATGTGGCTTGCCTAGGTGACCAACGGGCGTGAGCTCTGGTACGGTAAAAGCGGTCGTGCTACTCATCGCGTCTCTCGATGTGAGCGCCTAGAGCGTTGAGCCGCTCGTGTAGATGCTGGTAGCCACGATCTATCTGCTCGGCATTGTTGACCACGCTGGTGCCATCGGCGCTCATAGCGGCAATCAAAAGCGCAATACCTGCGCGTATATCTGGCGAAGCCATCACGGCAGGACGCAAGCGGGTCTGGTGATCCTTGCCAACGACCACTGCTCGGTGTGGGTCGCAGAGGATAATCTGTGCACCCATATCGATGAGCTTATCCACAAAGAAGAGACGGCTCTCAAACATCTTCTGATGAATGAGGACTGTCCCCTTGGCTTGTGTGGCTACAACGAGGAAGACGCTCAGCAGGTCTGGCGTCAGTCCTGGCCACGGGGCATCGGCGATGGTGAGGATAGAACCATCCATAAAGGTCTCTATCTCGTAGCTCTCTTTGGCGGGTATGATAAGGTCATCGCCTCGCTCTATGATCTCAATGCCGAGCTTGCGAAACATCTGCGGTATGAGTCCTAGGTCAGGCAGACCGACGTCCTTGAGCGTCAGCTCGCTTTGCGTCATAGCTGCGATGCCGATGAAGCTACCCACCTCGATCATATCAGGTAGGATGCGATGCGTCGTGCCGTGTAGTCGCTCGACCCCTTCGATGGTGAGCAGATTAGAGCCAATGCCTGAGATGCGAGCTCCCATAGAGACGAGCATACGACAAAGCTGCTGTATGTATGGTTCGCAGGCAGCATTATATATAGTGGTCTTGCCCTCTGCTAGGACAGCCGACATAATCACATTGGCGGTACCTGTCACGGAGGCTTCCTCGAGGTGCATATAAGCTCCTCGTAGCTGTGGCACCTCTATGCGAAAGGCTCTATGCTCCTGATCATACTCGCACTCCGCCCCTAGGGTGGCAATGCCGATCAGATGGGTGTCGAGTCGGCGGCGTCCTATCTGATCACCGCCGGGCTTGGGGAAGACCGCATGCCTACAACGACCGACGAGAGGACCAACGAGTAGGACGGAGCCACGCAATATCTTGCTTTCATGGAGGAACTGCGGAGAGTCGACGAAGTCTAGATCTATCTCCTGAGCTCTGAAGCGATATCTGTCGTGACTGAGTCGTGTCACCTCGACACCGAGCAGCTCTACGAGCTTGATGAGATTGTTGACATCGAGGATGTCAGGTACATTCTCTAGGATGACCTCTTCGCTGGTTAGTAAGGTGGCGGCGATGACTTGGAGAGCTTCATTTTTAGCTCCCTGTATGGTTACCTCGCCATAGAGTCTGTGACCTCCCTCGATGATGTAAGATGCCATAAGCTAGTGTCGTAAGAGTAAGGTAGTGGGATGTCTGTATCGGCTAACGTCTAGAGCGGTTGGAGCGACCGCCACGGCGACCTCCTCTGGAGTTATTGCCTCCTCGTGCTGGGCGCTTGTACTGTCGCTTCGAGCGATTGCCTCCCCGCCCCTGAGGTGTGCGTCGTGTGGCAGCGTCTAGCTGGTGCTCCTCTTCGGTCAGCACGAGCTTACCGCCAGAGAGTTCGTATAGGTCCTTAAAGATGGTGTAGTCATCGACTGCCCGCTTATTCCACAAGATATAAGCTTGCTTCATACGGTTGGCGATGGAGAGTGCCAAAGCTTCGCGCTCGTCACCCTCGGGCATCTCGCACGCTTTCTTGATCAGCTCCTGAATGAGGTGTCCATAATGGCGGTAGATAATATCGTCCTCAGGATAGGTCAGAGGCTCTGGTGCACCACGGAGTGCCTCCTCGTGGATAGGCTCTACGGGGTAGTCAATGTCTAGCGCAAAGTGCGACATAACGGCGAGGTGATCCCAGAGTACTTTGTGATCCTCCGACTTCTTAGCCTGCTCGGGTTGTATGATCGCCATCGCCTTGACAATAGCGTGAGCGCACCGAGTTCGCTCGTCGCGATCCTCAATGGTCAGGCAGTGATCTACCATATGCTGGATATGGTGTCCATACTCAGGGAGCGGGATGACCTCGTGGTAGCTTTTCTTGGGGGTTGTTTGTATCGTATCTGTCATTATTGTAATCTGTCGTAAGTTCATTTGTTGAGCCGCTGACGCATCGCTTTTGTCTCGCTCTCGAAGCCTGGCTTAGCTAGGAGGGCAAACATATTGCGCTTGTAGTCCTCTACGCCTGGCTGGTCAAAGGGGTTGATCCCCATCATATAGCCACTGATAGCGACCGCATACTCCATCGTATAGACGAAAGCGCCAATCGTCCTAGCATCGATGTGAGGTAGCTGCAACTGCAAGACTGGCACACCTCCATCTTCATGCGCTAAGAGCGTGCCTAGATGCGCCTGCTCATTGACATAGTGCATCGTTTCGCCTGCTAGGTAGTTGAGCCCGTCTAGGTTTTGCTCATCTGTCGGGATAGTGATGGTGTCTCGTGGCGTGTCGACGATGATCATCGTCTCGAGGATGTTGTGAGGTCCTTGCTGTATCCACTGCCCCATCGAGTGCAGATCGGTCGTGTAGGTCAGGGAGAGCGGGAGTAGTCCCTTGCCTTCCTTGCCTTCGCTCTCGCCAAAGAGCTGCATCCACCACTGCCCGAGGGCACTCAGTCGAGGCTCGAATGCTACCAGCACCTCGCCCACAGCACACTCCCAAGAGGCGGCTTGTCTTGTCACGGCATACTGCACGGCTGGGGTCTCTAGCGGATGCTCCGTGCTACTATACAGGAGAGCCGTGTCTCTAGCGCCTTGGAGCAATGCCTCAATGTCAAAGCCTGCCAAAGCAATTGGCAACAGTCCCACAGGAGTCAATACAGAGAAGCGCCCTCCTACGTTATCTGGTATGACAAAGGTGTCGTACCCCTGCTCATCTGCTAGACGACGCAGAGCACCTCGCTTCTTGTCGGTAATGGCAACAATACGTCGCTTAGCCACCTCCTGCCCATCACGAGCCACTAAGTATTGGCTCAGCATACGGAAGGCAATAGCTGGCTCGGTCGTCGTGCCACTCTTAGAGATATTGACAATGCCAAAAGGTTTATCCACGATCAGATCCATCAGATCGTGCAGATAGTCACTGCTGATATTGTTTCCAGCGAAGAGTACCTGCGGGCGCCCCAGCTCAGGCTTACGATGTGTGGAGAAGTGGTCTCCGAGTGCCTCTATGACCGCTTTACCACCTAGGTAACTTCCCCCTATGCCTATACATATTATATATAAGCACTCCTGGCGAAGCCTATCGGCTACCGCTTGTACCTGCTTGCACAGGTCACGCTCGAGCATCTCCTCGGGGAGCGTGAGCCAGCCTAGGAAGTCGTTACCAGCTCCTGAGCCCGTGTGTAGCGTCTGAATAGCTGCGAGCGCATCTTGCTCCGCCTGTCGGATGGTCTCTGGCGATAGATGAGCCTGTGCGTGTGTTGTGTCGATCTGTATGAGCGATGCGGCTGTCTTCATAGTGTGTAGTATGTTAGGTTAAAAAGGTTTCATCCATTAGCAGGGGCTTGAGTGAGAGCTTATCGGAACTTGAGCGATAGTCGCTCTATGGTCTCCTTGGCCGACTGCTTATTATAGAGTATCTCGTAGACAGCGTCCATAATCGGCATATTGACTCGGTAGCGCGTCGTGTTGAGTTCGCGTACGCACTTAGCACCGTAGTAGCCCTCCGCCACCATCTCCATCTCAACCTGTGCTGCCTTGACACTGTACCCCTTGCCTATCATCGTGCCGAAAGTACGGTTGCGACTATAATTGGAGTAAGCGGTCACGAGCAAGTCGCCTAGATAGACCGAGTTGGTGATGACACGACTGTTGAGCAAGTGTACCGTATTGACAAAGCTATTCATCTCAGCGATCGCATTGCTGATGAGGACGCTCTGGAAGTTGTCTCCGTAGTTCAGTCCATTGCAGATACCCGCAGCGATGGCATAAATGTTTTTCAGTACCGAGGCAAACTCTATGCCGACCACATCGTCCGAAGTGGTGCAGGTGATGTAGTCACACGAGAGCGTATCAGCCATCAGATGCGCCAGCTTACTACTATAAGCTCCCGTGGTCAAGTAGCTACGACGCTCCTGAGCCACCTCTTCAGCGTGACAAGGACCACTCACCACACCGATCTGCTCCTTTGGCAGGGAGAACTCTTTAATAAGGAACTCCGAGACCAAAAGGTTTTCGTCAGGCACAATGCCCTTGATCGCATTGATGACCAGCTTACCCCGCATGCTACTACGCTTCACCTTCTTGAGGTAGTGCTTGATGTAGGGCGAAGGGGTGACCAAGATGATGGTGTCACTATTGCGAAAGAATGTGTTGATCGAGCCCTCCGTGTAGAAGGTTATCCTCTCAGGATCAAAGGCAGCACTAGAGAGGTAGTCGGGATTGTGTCCCGTAGCCTTAAAGTGCTGCACCTGATCATCACGACGCACATACCAATTTATCTCAGGCGTAGACTCGAGAGAGATTTTAGCCAGTGCGGTAGCCCAGCTACCACTACCCAGTATGCCTATGCGACCAATATCCATATTGACTGTACCGTATGCACGCAATGCACTCTAGCGATAGAGAGATGTGCGTGAACTTAGATTACTTTGTAGGAGCCTCCACCCACTTAGAGATTTCCTCCAGTGCGGGGATCTGCAAGCCCAGCTTATACTTCTTATTGATATCCATCATCTGCTGCATCACCTTACCTGGAGCTTTGCCCGCAAGGTCTGCGACCGTGAGATAACCCGCCTTCTGCAGGAGCGGCGCCCAAGTCTTGTCAATGCCAACGGCTTCATAAGCTTCCTCCTTGTCACGCTTAGGCTGTATCTCAGGACGCATCTGAGGGAAGAGCAGCACCTCCTGGATACTTTCCTGCCCCGTCAGAAGCATCACGAGGCGGTCCATACCGATACCCATACCAGACGTGGGGGGCATACCAAACTCCAGCGCACGCAAGAAGTCGTGATCGATATACATCGCCTCATCGTCTCCACGCTCGCTCAGATGTAGCTGATCCTCAAAGCGGTGGCGCTGATCTATCGGATCATTGAGCTCCGAGTAGGCATTGGCCAGCTCCTTACCATTGACAAATAGCTCGAAGCGCTCTGTCAGATCGCTCCTATCGCGGTGCTCCTTAGTGAGCGGAGACATCGCCTTAGGATAGTCTATGATGAAGGTGGGCTGTACCAAGTGTGGCTCAGCAACTGCGCCAAAGAGTTCATCGATCAGCTTGCCGACACCCATCGTCTCATCGATCTCTACCCCCTTAGCCTGGCACACCTTGCGTAGCTCAGCCTCGTCCATACCATCGATATTGACCCCGCCATACTCTTGGATAGCGTCGATCATCGTGAGGCGACGATAGGGAGGCTTAAACTCTATCGTATGCTCCCCTACCTGAATGGTCGTAGAGCCTAGCACCTCCTGACAGATATGCTCGATCATCTGCTCTGTCATCTGCATCATCCAGCGGTAATCCTTGTATGCGACATAGATCTCCATACAGGTAAACTCAGGATTGTGCGTCCGATCCATACCCTCATTGCGGAAGTTACGGCTAAACTCGTAAACCCCCTCGAAGCCACCCACGATCAGTCTCTTGAGGTAAAGCTCATTGGCGATACGTAGGTAGAGCGGTATGTCGAGCGCATTGTGATGGGTCACGAAGGGACGAGCTGCAGCACCACCAGGGATAGACTGTAGGACCGGTGTATCCACCTCTAGATAACCACGTGCATTGAAAAAGTTGCGCATCGACTGGAAGATCTTCGTACGCTTCATGAAGATCCCCCTCACCTCCTCATTGACTATCAGATCCACATAGCGACGACGATAGCGTAGCTCAGGATCAGTGAAGCCGTCGAAGACCTGATCATCCTTAGCCTTGACGATAGGGAGCGGACGTAGCGCCTTGCTCAGCAAGGTCAGCTCCTCGGCATGCACCGAGATCTCGCCCGTCTGAGTACGGAAGACAAAGCCCTTGACACCGACGATGTCACCAATATCCAGGAGCTTCTTAAAGAGCTTGTTGTATAAGTCCTTATCTTCTCCTGGGCAGAGGTCATCACGAGTCACATAGACCTGTATGCGCCCCGAGGCATCTTGTAGCTCCATAAAGGAGGCCTTGCCCATGATGCGTCGGCTCATGACACGACCAGCGACGCTCACCTCCCAGCGTGATGCCTCATCTTGATATTGGTCTTGTATCTCCTGAGCATGCGCTGTCACGACATACTCGGCTGCTGGATAAGGGTTGATGCCCATCTGACGTATCTCGTCTAGGCTGTTGCGACGTGCTATCTCCTGGTCACTAAGTTCTAGTAAGTGTAAGTCCATAACTATAGTTAAGTATAAAAACGCTCCCACCTGCTGAGCATACAGCAATAATTAAGTGGTAAATAGCCATCCCCTCCTCCTCAGATCCGCTGGGAAAGAAAGATAGGCTCAAGCTAGCTGAGGCGTATCTGCAGTACACCCTCTGCAAAAGTACTCATTTTAGCCCTCACTACCAAAAGCTCATCCCTAGACTTTGCAAAATCTCATTACCAACTGGCAACTCGTGAAAATTGCAACATGGAGACAGCCCCACGTGGAGAATCTCAAATCCCCACGTGGCGGTTTTTCATTCTCCACGTGGAGACGAAACGATTCCTCCGAAGTTTCATTTGATTCCTCCGAAGAATTTTTTCTCTCCCACGTGGAGAATTTTCATTTGCCACGTGGCGATTGGAAAATTTCCACGTGGAGATTACTTTTTTCGCCCCACTCCGTATATTCAATTAGTAAATGCAACTCATACCTACAAAAAATGGATCGCACCCTA
>UQDF01000011.1 GCA_900539765.1 uncultured Porphyromonas sp.
TTTATCAAAAGCTCGACGAAACCAATTCAGTTGCATTTGATAGTTGAATCTACGGTCTACGGAAAGTCCGATTTAGCTGGCGGGTATGTGCTATTTTGTATCTTTGCACTCAGATACCTATCGGAGAGCATCGCCTAGAGCGCAGTTGCCTCGCGATGGATCTCTCACTACGTAATACGCATCTAATGAAATACAAGCTCCCCAGTAAGGATGAACTTCGTGCTCGCCTGGCAGCTCTGCCTGCTCAGGCCACTGACGTACTCTCTAGCCGTAAGTTTTGGTACGAATTGGTCTTAATGACCGTTGCCATGTTTATTGGCGCTATGGCGGTACACTACTTCCTCGCTCCTAGTGGTCTGATCGTCGGATCGGTGACGGGACTGGGCATTGTGCTGGAGCGACTGCTCCCGATTATGTCGCTGGGGTCCTATATGTTTCTCATCAATGCGATCTTGCTACTGCTCTCCTTTATCCTGATCGGCAACGAGTTTGGTGCGAAGACTTGCTACACGGCACTGATCTTAGGACCGTTTGTCGACTTGATGGGGTGGATCGATCCTGTCGAGGGGTCGATGTTTGCTCAGGAGGTGCATGGCGTTGTGGTGGCCAATCCGGGGTTTGACTTGGTCTGCTTCATCTTGGTGATGAGTGCAGCGCAGGCGATCCTCTTTAGCATCAACGCCTCAACGGGCGGACTAGATATCTTGGCGAAGATCTTCAATAAGTACCTCCATGTACCACTAGGCGTGTCGGTAACGATCGCTGGTGGTCTGATCTGCTGCTCCGCCTTCCTGACCAGTCCTACGGGTCTGGTGATCATGGGTCTGGTGGGTACTTGGCTCAATGGTATGATCCTCGACTACTTCATGACTCGTATGAGTTCGCGGACACGTGTCTACGTCATCTCTAAGGAGTGGGAGCATATCCGTGACTATGTCATTCATACGCTCAATCGTGGGGTGACGATCCATCCTGTGACGGGTGGCTACTCAGGCGAGGATCACAAGCAGCTAGAGTGCATCTTGACAAGAGATGAGTTTGGCAAGCTACTGGATCACCTACGTGCCGAGCGTATGGATCCGTTTATCACCTCAGACCCTGTCAGCGAGGTGTATGGTCTGTGGCGCAAGAAGAGCCAGCGTGAGGAGCTCCCGGTCGAGACAGGGACGCCTGACGAGAGTACCTTTTAGTATTACCTGATTCAGCTAGAACTATGTCACATCTTACGAAGTCGCTTTCGGCACTCATCCTCCTACTATCCCTCACCTTCGGCTCGCTGATGGCGCAGGAGCCTACGCCCGATGCCGAGCTAGAAGCCCCTCATGACAAGAAGGTGGCGCTCTCGCTAGAGGCGCGCGGTGACTACCAGCGTATCTATATCGGTAGTCAATCGGACAAGGCGGGCTCAGGCTTTAAGGGCAACATCGCTAACGTCATACTCAGTGGCACGCTCTCGCCAAAGTTTAGCTACCTCTACCGACAGCGGCTTAGCTCGGTCAATCTGGATCGCACCTTCTTTGAGTCGATCGACTTCCTCTACCTACAGTACAACCCAACCGAGCAGCTCAGTGTCAAGCTTGGCAAGTGGATCGTCTTCGTCGGTGGGTGGGAGTTTGAGCCAGCTCCGATAGATGTCTTTCAGCTGGGAGAGTTTTGCTATCAGATGCCCGCCTATCAGTGGGGCGCTACGGTGAGCTACACCCTACCTAATGGGCAGGACAACCTCCATGCGCAGGTGATCCAAAGTCCCTATCGTAAGGCGTACGAGGCGATGAGCGGGCAGCCAGCTGATATGTATGCTTACAACCTTATTTGGACAGCGCACCACGATTGGTTTGTGCCGATGTGGAGTGTCAACTTTATGGAGTATGCACCTGGACGCTTTATGAACTACGTCTCGCTGGGCAACCGCTTTCAGCTGACCCGCCGCACCTTCGTCGATCTAGACTTGATGCACCGTGCGCCACTAGATGGAGAGGGTAAGAAGGCTTTTGCCGATTACTCCATCTATGGTCAGCTAGCCTTCCACCCGACGGTTCAGACGAAGCTCTACCTCAAGGGAAGCTACGATCAGAACTTGAGTGGCTCAGCAGCGGACTACGGGGTCACCGACGGCACCCAGATAGCTTGTCTCGGTGGCGGTGTCGAGTACTCACCGATCCCCGAGGTACGTCTGCATGCACACGCTAACTACGCCTTTGGTACGAACACAAACCCGATGGCTGTGCTACAGGATCAACGCACACAGATCAATGTGGGGGTCACTTGGCGTATGAAAGTACTCTAACTCCTTATACTATATACTATGAGCCTTTACAGACAGCTTAGCGAGGCGATCGCCTCGACACTACATACACTTTACGATCTCAACACGACCGCTGACGAGATCACGCTGACCGCCACGCGCCCTGAGTTTGAGGGGCATGTGACGCTCGTTGTTTTCCCCTATCTCAAGGCTTCGCACAAGTCTCCGCAAGAAACCGCTGAGACGATTGGTGCCAAGCTCCAGGAGCAGACAGACCTCATAGCGTCCTATGGCGTGGTCAAGGGCTTTCTCAACCTCACGCTGACCGACTCAGCGTGGCTCGCAGCACTGCGAGAGATTGCCGAGACCCCGCACTACGGGCACATCACACCGACAGAGCAGTCGCCTCTCGTGATGATCGAGTACTCCTCACCAAATACCAATAAGCCCCTGCACCTGGGACACGTACGCAACAACCTACTCGGCTACAGCCTCGCTCAGATACTGGAGGCGAGCGGACATCGTGTGGTCAAGACAAACATCGTCAACGACCGTGGCGTGCATATTTGCAAATCGATGTTGGCATGGCTGCGCTGGGGCAATGGCGAGACGCCTGAATCTTCGGGCAAGAAGGGCGATCACCTCATCGGAGACTACTACGTGCGCTTTGACAAGGAGTATCGTGCCGAGCTGGCGCAGATACGTGCTGCGCATCCCGACTGGAGCGACGAGGAGGTCGAGGCTAAGTCTCAGCTGATGGCTGATGCACGACAGATGCTACGTCAGTGGGAGCAGGGCGACCCAGAGGTGCGTGCGCTGTGGCGACAGATGAATGAGTGGGTCTACAAAGGCTTTGACGAGACTTATAAGCGTATGGGCGTCTCCTTTGACAAGATCTACTACGAGAGCGATACCTACCTCGTAGGCCGTGAGGAGGTCTTGCGAGGCTTGCAGGGAGGGCTCTTCGAGCGACATGAGGATGGCTCCGTATGGGCCGACTTTGAGGCGGAGGGACTGGACAAAAAGATCCTTCTACGCAGTGACGGCACCTCCGTCTACATCACCCAAGACATCGGTACTGCCAAGCTGCGCTATCAAGACTTCCCAATAGACCAGATGGTTTACGTCGTGGGCAATGAGCAGGAGTACCACTTTCAGGTGCTATCGCTACTCTTAGACCGCTTGGGATATAAGTGGGGCAAGAGCTTGACACACTTTAGCTACGGTATGGTCGAGCTACCTCACGGCAAGATGAAGAGTCGCGAGGGTACAGTCGTCGATGCGGACGATCTGATGGACGCTATGCGCGACACCGCACTAGAGGTAGCACGGACAGCTCAGCAGGCGAAGGGTGTAGAGCTAGCTGCCGAGCCGACAGCCGAGGAGCTACGCACCGCCGAGATGGTCGGACTAGGTGCGCTCAAGTATTTCATTCTGAAGGTAGACCCGAGGAAGAATATGATGTTCAACCCCGAGGAGTCTATCGACTTCAACGGCAACACGGGTCCCTTCATTCAGTACACCTACGCACGCATCTGCTCGCTCCTGCAGAAGGCTGACGAGATGGGCTACAAGCATCAGCTCCCTGAGGGCGGTACACTAGCACTCTCGTCGTATGAGACGGCACTCGTCCAGCAGCTGCTCGACTATCCATCTGTCGTGCAGGAGGCTGCCGCGAGCTATTCGCCAGCCCGCATTGCCAACTATACCTACGACTTGGTCAAGGGGTATAATCAGTTCTACCACGAGTGTTCCGTACTGCGTGAGGAGGACGAAGCGCTACGTAGCATGCGTCTGCAGCTCAGCAAGACCGTTGCCGAGACGATACATAGTGCTATGGGGCTTCTCGGCATTGCGCTACCCGAGCGTATGTAGTCCTCTCTGAGGGCTTGACTCTTGCAAGTGTATGGAGACCGCTCTCTACACATCACTGCCACGGGATAGTCGCATCGCACTGCTCGCTTCGGGTGGTGTGGATAGTAGTGTGGCGATGCATCTGCTCGTCGAGGCGGGCTTTCGTCCAGACCTTTACTATATACGTATCGGTATGCAGGACAAGGATGGAGGCTACCTCGACTGCCCTGCCGAGGAAGACATCGAGCTGGTAACACTCCTCGCCCGTCGCTACGACCTGCACCTAGAGATCATCGACCTGCACCAAGTCTATTGGGATCGTGTGGTCGCCTATACGATGGATGCGGTGAAGCGAGGGCTCACGCCCAATCCCGATGTGATGTGCAATAAGATGATCAAGTTCGGAGCCTTTGAGGAGAGGTGTGGCTCTTCCTACGACTACATAACCACGGGTCACTACGCTACGATACGAAAGACGGCGGCGGGCTTGACCTTCCTCGGTACCTCTCCCGATCCAGTAAAGGATCAGACCGACTTCTTGGCGCAGATCGGCTTTCGGCAGATGGAGCATCTCCTCTTCCCCATTGGTCATTTGCCCAAAGAGGAAGTGCGTCGTATCGCCCTCGAGGCGCATCTAGTCAATGCACAGCGCAAAGACAGCCAAGGCATCTGCTTCTTAGGACAGATCAACTACAACGACTTTATCGAGCGCTACTTAGGCACTCAGACGGGCGACATCATCGACCATGAGACAGGAGAGAAGATCGGGGAGCATCGAGGCTACTGGTTTCACACCATCGGCCAGCGCAAAGGGCTAGGGCTCTCGGGCGGTCCGTGGTATGTCGTGGCAAAAGATGTGGAGCACAACGTCCTCTACGTCTCACGAGGCTACGATCCCAAGACGCAGTACGGCACGATCATCGAGACCGAAGAGATGCATTGGCTCACCGTCGATCCGTGGCTCTGGACGGAGACCCCGTCGGACAGTCCGCTGGAGGTCACCTTCAAGATAAGACACACGCCCGACTTCACTACAGGACGCCTCGAGCGGCTTCCCTCAGGAGACTATCAGCTAGTCAGTAGCGAGCCGATACAGGGTATCGCAGCGGGTCAGTTTGCCACCATCTACGATCCTCAGCGTCAGCTCTGCTGGGGCAGCGCTCCGATCCGCTCGGGTCGCTAGGCAGGGGTTGACGCATGATGAGACTGTTGCAAAAGTCTCATGATACAAGATGGCTTCATCGAAGTCACTATCGAGGAAATCAAAAATCCCTCGGTAGGGACGCACGGGACGAGTAACCCTTGTAGGGACGCACGATCTGTGCGTCCGTTGTGTCAAAGGTTACAGCAGTCGTTGGTTTTAACGGGGACGGACGCACAGATCGTGCGTCCCTACAGCCGTTACTCGTCTTGCTTTGATGCAGCGGACGCACGGGATAAGTCATACAAAAAAAAGCCCCTTGCTAGATGCAAGAGGCTTCTATAGACTCAACGCCGCAACATCGTCACTCGTGAGATCTGCAGAATTGACGGAGAGGAGGGGCAAAACTGCGCTATGCGGTCGGTTTTTTGTAAGTTTGCAGAAGTAATTGAATTCATAAACTATAGATACCTATGAATATGTTCCTTCTACAGGCAGCACAGCAGGGCGCTCCTGCGTGGACTTCGCTTATTTTCTTTGTAGTCATCATCTTGATCTTTTGGCTCTTCTTCATTCGTCCTCAGAGCAAGCGTCAGAAGAAGCTACAGCAGGAGCGAGATGCGCTCGCTGCAGGTGATGAGATCATCACGGCAGGCGGTGTGCATGGCGTGATCCGCAAGGTGCGCGAGCAGACCTTTGAGGTAGAAATCGCTCGTGACGTCTGCATAGAGATTGCCAAGAGCTCGGTATATCCTCTCGGCACAGATCCAAACGCACGCTAATAGACTCTCCTAACTCTTGAGACGGGAGCGGTGCGACTCAATCTGACCCCTAAGCCTCGCACAGGTGTAGATCCTGTGGTGCGTAAGCAGCGTATCCCGCGATTGAGACGACTGCTGGGGATCGCTGTGTGGGTGCTTCTAGCGACCGTCTTATGGTTTATGCAGACGCTCTCCCGAGGAACGACCGCAATCGTACATGTCCCGATCGTATATGAGGGGATGCCTGGAGAGATCGGCCTAGAGGGGGATCAGCCGACGACGCTAGATGTCAGCGTTTCGGCAAAAGGCTCTCAGCTTCTCTTCCGCTGGATGAAGGGCGTGCCTCCGATCTCGCTCTCTATGCCACAGCGGGTGCCGCAAGGGGGGCGCATCCTCTTTAGCAGTGCCGTCTTGACACAGAAGGTGCGGGAGAGCTTGGGGAACTCTATACAGATCCGAGACATCTATCCTAATCAGATTTCGCTACGCGCATTCCCTCTGCAGAGGAAAGAGGTGCCAGTCGTAAATCATGTGTCGGTCTCTGCTAAGGATGGCTATATGGTACTCCCGCTGACGATGACTCCCACCACGGTCGATCTGTATGGTAGTCGTGAAGCGCTGGAGAAGGTTAGCGAGGTGCATACCAAAGAGCTACTTTACAAGAACTTGTCGCAAGACAAAGTGGTACGCGTGCCTATTGAAGAGATACCTCATATTTATAGCTCTCCCGATAGCGTACAGCTACAGATCTCAGTCGTCGAGCTGACGGAGAAGCGTATCGAGCTACCTATCGAGGCGCTTAATACGCCCTCAGGCTTTGTTGCTAAGCTGCTTCCAGCTCGTGTCTCTCTGACCCTAACGATGCCGATCACGGACTATAATAAGCCTATTGGGAACAATGTCTCGGTGGTGGTAGACCTGCATCAGATAGCCGAGGCTGAGCAACGTGGTGAGAAGCGCCCAGAAATGTTGCCCGTAAGAGTCGAGGGACTGCCTGACTGGGTGGTGCGTGCTACAGCCTCCCCCAAGGCGGTACAGTATATCCTAGAGACTGCCGAGCCGTGAGTCGCTGTGGCTACTAAGTAAGTCATGACTGAGCAGCAACTCACCTCCTCCTCCACGCCCCCTCGCATCTTAGGATTGACAGGAGGAATAGGTGCGGGCAAAAGTTTCGTAGGTCAGATGCTTGTCAGGTCTGGATTACCCCTGATGGATAGTGATGCGGTGGCTCGTGGAGCCTATACGGAGAGCGAACAGGTGCGTCAGCAAGTGATCAAGCTGCTCGGAGCAGAGGTCTACAGTTCAGAGGGGGAGCCACGCTATGATGAGATCGCTCGCCGTGTGTTCGCACCGTCTGATGAGAGTAAGTCCCTATTGCACCGCTTAGAGCAGATCATTCACCCCTATGTGTCTGAGAGACTGAGGGCCTGGGCGGTGGAGCAGCATGCTCCTGAGGGGTGGGTCGTCCTAGAGAGTGCTATCTTGTGGCAGTCTGGCTTCTATCGTCTCTGCGACGCCGTGGTCGTCGTGACGGCTCCTGAGGCGGTACGTGTGGCTCGTGTCCAAGAGCGTGATGGTGCTACTCGCGAGCAGGTGCAGGCTCGGATCGATCGTCAAGCATCGTACACCTTTACAGCTCTGCAGCAGGCGCACCCAGAGCTGCCTCTCTATCAGATCCACAATGATGGAGTGCAGGAGCTAGAGGGGCAGGTGGCGCAGCTGCTCTCTCGTCTAGCCACTCTGTAGATAGACGAGGCTGTATGGAGAGCTCGATCGGATTATGGACGTTGACCCCCTTTGGGGTAGATCGTGGGGCAGAGGATATCATCTTACTGCTACTGCTGGTACTCCTCTTACTGCCTGCATTTATGCAGATGTGGGTCGGCTCTCTCTTGCCTCGCTCGGTGGATGCCCTACTATATGATAGAGGACACATCTTCTTTCGCAACTTAGTGCATCGGGTATCTGTGGGTACCTATGCGCTCCTCGGAGGGTTACAACGACACTTGCTGGTTGGCGTGACTAGTTACCTGCTCCTGCGTTACTATGCCGACCTCCCCTCGAGTGAGTTCTGGACGACGCTCTCGCAGGTAGGACTCCTATCACTCTGTAGCTTGATCCTCAGTGGACTGTACTTAGGGATCAATCGACTGCTGGTGGAAATCTATCTTGACAGCGACTTTTATCTACATTGGGTGCGCCATTATAGCATCTTGGAGTGGCTGTGGCCACTGCCCCTCTACCTGAGCTCCTTGATGCTACTGGCTGGTGTATGGCAGGGTGTCGCACTCTGGCTGATGATCGCTGTAATATTCTTATGGCGTCTTGCGATCATCGTACCTACAGCACGATGGCTCGGGGAGGCGGGGATGACTCCTTTGCTTATTTCTTTGTACCTTTGCAGCCAGGAAGTGGCTCCTCTGGCCTATCTCATAGGCTTTGGAATGCTGATCCTATAGAAGAATCTATCGTATACCATTAGCCCCTGCCTGTGAGTATGTCACGGATCAAAAAAATACTTATTTCTCAGCCCGCTCCACTGATGGCTAATCCCTACACCGAAGTTGCTGAAAAGTATCAAGTGGAGCTTGATTACAAGCAGTTCATTCGTGTCGAGACAGTTGCAACGAAGGAGTTTCGCCAGCAGCGCATCAATCCGTTGGATTACACAGCCATCATCTTTACCTCTCGTACTGCTATCCTGCACTTCTTCACGCTGATGAAAGAGATGCGCATCACGATGCCAGACACGATGAAGTATTACTGCAGCTCAGAAAAGTCTGCGCCATACCTACAGAAGTTTGTCAACTACCGCAAGCGCAAAGTCTTCTTCTCACCGACAGGACGTACCGAAGACCTTGTCAAGGTTATTGTAAAGCACAAGAGTGAGAAGTATCTCCTCCCCGTCGCAGAGGAGCATAATGCTAAGCTCTCCGATCTACTGACAGAGGCGGAGATAGACTATACCAAGTCGGTCATGTACCGTACCATACCTCGTAAGCTAGAGCTTGAGAAGCCGCTACCATATGATATGATCATCTTCTTCAGTCCTGTAGGAATCACCTCGCTCTTTGAGAATGTGCCGGACTTCAAGCAGGAAGATATGATCATCGCTACGGTAGGTCCTAAGACCGCACAGAGAGCCGAGGAGCTAGGGCTCAGAGTAGATATCAAATCTACGGGTAGTCGTCAGGATCCGCCTATGCCTGAGCTACTTAAAAACTTTCTTGCTGAGCAGGAGGGATGACTACGGAGGAAGGCTCCCTTCGCTCCCACCAGAATCAACGTCTACCCAAAGGTGAGCGACTCTATCTGCGTGAGGAGATAGAGCGACTGCATGATCGTGGGCGTTCGTTCGTCTCTTACCCCATCCGCATCGTATGGCTTGCTGAGCCTGTCGCCACGCCGGCTCCAGGAGATCAGGCGCAGGTCGCTGTGATGACCTCGGTCGCTAAGCGTCGCTTCAAGCACGCAGTAGATCGTAATCGCATCAAGCGCATGACCCGAGCAGCTTATCGTCTCCACAAAGCTCCGCTCTGGCAGGCTGCTACACAGCACCACTGTACGGTGCGACTAGCGCTACAGTCTGTCGCTAAGACGATGCCGACCTACCCAGAGCTAGAGCAGGCGGTAGAGCGAGCCGTAGCTCGCATCGTCAAGGAGATAGAAAAAGCAAACCCTACCAGCCCCCCTACTGAATCCGTACCCGCTCGTCAGGAGCAGACTGCAAAAGTCTCAGCAACGAAAGCTGAGGAGGACGGATCCCAGCAGCCTTCGCTAGCAGTACGTCTGCTGAGCTACCCAATCAAGTTTTATCGCTCCTTTATCTCGCCACTACTACCACCCAGCTGTCGCTTTACACCGACCTGCTCGCAGTATGCTCTAGAGGCTCTACAGGTGCATGGAGCCCTTAAGGGGAGCTGCCTAACCTTATGGAGACTCTTACGATGTAACCCCTTCAACCGACATGTGGGTTACGACCCCGTGCCACCACGACAATGAGCGAGGAGATCAGAGCCACAGAGTCGTGCAGTGACGGGCAATGCGCCAGCCGTCCCAAACTGCTAGACTGCCACACGCATAGCCACGAGGTAGGCTGCCAAGCAATTCGCTCGCTCACCTACACCGAGTGGAGTGATGACATAACGGTCGAGGAGGGTCAGCTCTACTCGATAGGCTTTCACCCCTGGTCTCTGCCCCCAGCGGGAAGCTTGGTAGCGCTCATTGATCAGATGCAGAGTCGCCTGTCGTCGACCCCTCAGATCGTTGCCGTCGGCGAGTGTGGCGTCGACAAGGTGCGAAGCAACGCAACGCTCTCGGAGCAACTAGTCTGGCTAGAGGCGCAGATGCGCTTGGCCTGTCAGCTAGATCGTCCTATCCTCTTACACGCTGTACGTGCATGGGCTGAGATGATTGAGATACGTAGCCAGATGGCGCAAGAGCTTGCTCAGCTTCCCCCGATGGTGCTGCACGGCTTTCGGGCTAGGGGAGAGGTGGCGCAGATGATGCTGAGCAAGGGCTTTGTGCTCTCCTTCGGTCGTCGCTATGATGCTGAGGCTTTGCATCTAGCTTATGAAGCGAAGGCTATCCTCGTCGAGACGGACGAGATCCCCAACGGGCTTACGCATCGAGAAGCGATAGAGGCGGTCTACGCCCACCTCGCAGAGCAACTATCCATCACGCCAGAGCTCTTGGCAAGCCAAGTAGCGGAGACCTCTTTCTGGCAGCAGACTTTGCGCTAAAAGCGTTACCTTAGTCCACAGATTAGCTCCAACAGACGAAATACAATGACAGACGTGAATCCGCTAGCATGCTCTCCAGAGTATCAGAGGCTTCGGGAGCAGTATGAGACGCTCGCCACAGCCTACACGGCACTCGTCTCCCAGTATCAGGAGATGACGGAGCACGAGGCGCCTCACCTATCTGCACTCTACATGCACTACTTCGGCAAGCTGCTATACGCCCAGTTACGTCTAGTACTCTCCTTAGAAACGCTCCGCTTGAGGCGCTCGCTCCTACAGGCTTACATCAATCGCGACGAGGCGCCCAACATCGCCGAGATAGACAAGCAGATGGTGCAGCAACGGCTGGAGTTTCATCGGTTGTTGGAGGAGAAGCTGGCTCAGCTCAAAGCCGCCAGGGAGTATTGGGACAGACCGCACCTATCTCCCGAGGAGACCAAAGAAATCAAGGAGATCTACAAGACCCTCGTCAAGCGCCTTCACCCGGACCTTAACCCACACTACACGGAGGAGGACAAGCGGCTCTTTCTGATTACCGTGAAGGCCTATAAGACGGGAGATCTGCCTCAGCTGCGAACTGTGCTGGCTCTGCTGAACAAGGAGAAGCGCGAAGAGGAGCTCCCCTCAGATCCTGAGGCTCTCTTGGCAGAAATCAAAAAACTGCAAAAGAAGAAGAGTACCCTCGAGATTAGGATAGCCAAGCGGTCGGAGAGCTTCCCCTTTGATCATAAGGAGTTGCTGTCAAGCCCCGTAAAGATACTAGAGAAGCAAGCTGAGCTAGAGGCGATCATACAGGAGCTAGAGGCGAGCGAGAAGGAGATGCAGACGATCGTCACACTGATGGAGGAGTACAAGTCACACAACCTATGAGTAACGAGATCATACCAGTCAGCCCTGAGCTACTAGCACTCATCGGTACTGAAGGAATCAACGCACTAGGACTACCCAAGCGGGAGATCTTCCTCCTAGACATCGTAGTCGCTGGGACCACCTTCTGTCCTATCGTGCAGGAACTTGTCCCTACGCTACTGCCTGACACGGTGCTACGTATGGTGCGACAGCCACAAAACGAGTACGACGAAAACGCTATCGCCATCTACTACGAGGAGCACCGCATAGGCTATGTGCCTCAAGAGCTTAATCTAGTCATATCACGGCTGATGGACGCTGGCAAAGAGTTTTACGCACGGGTCATCCTGGTGAAAAAGATCCACGAGTGGGTGCGCATATCGGCCAAGCTCTTTATGATCGAGTGAGCTCTACGCATTCGAACCTTTGGCGGGTGGCTCTTCTTTGGGGATATGCCTTCTTTTCGGTACTTTTGTAGCGATGCAATGAGACAGTCCCGATGGATAGGCACAAGATAAATACGATAGCAGTCTACGGTAGCCACGCTACAATGCGTCTCACGGACGATGTGACGGCGCTACTGACGGCTCTCGCAGAGCATGGCGTAGACCTTTATATAGAGGCACCGCTCTGGGAGGCGCTACAGCTGGCGGGTGTCCCAGAGGGCTATCCGCAGATGCGGCTAGGTGGAGAGACACCCTATGGCGACATAGCGCTGAGCCTCGGTGGTGATGGTACGCTCCTGAGGGCTGCGCACAAGCTGCGAGACGTGGAGTTGCCTATATGGGCGATCAACTGCGGGCACCTCGGCTTTATGACCGAGATGGAGCCACGGGAAGCTCTGCATCACCTCGATGACCTGCTGGCTGGACGGTACGATATAGAGACCCGCTCGCTGATCGATGTGAGCGTGGCGGGAGAGCATGTCGGCACTGCACTCAATGATCTAGCGGTGCAGAAGCGAGAAACTGGATCGATCATCAAAATACGAGTGGATCTAGACGGCGACCTGCTGGCAGAGTACGCTGCCGATGGCTTGGTCGTCAGTACGCCCTCGGGTTCGACCGCCTATGCGCTGAGCCTAGGAGGCCCTATCGTGACCCCTCAGTGCCAGACGCTACTACTGGTGCCGATAGCTCCTCATACGCTCAATATGGCTCCGCTCATCTTCCCCGACACGAGTGTACTGACGATGAGAGTCTCCTCGCTACACCCCACCTTCTCCATTGTAATCGATGGTAATCTGCGGGTCTACGACTGTGGCGTCGAGATCGTCGCCCGCAAGAGTGACAAGCGTGCTCATCTGCTACGCCTCTCGCACAAGCCGTATGCTCAAGTAATCCGCGAGAAGCTTCTCTGGGGCCGTGACTTGAGATAGAAAGTTTGTTTTGAGCGTACTTTCTGTAATGATTTGTCTATCAGCCTCCTGCGCTGTTTTATCTGAGATGAACTAACTCTTTTGGGATATTTTCTTGCGAGAATGTTTTGCCAGAAGAAAAATTTGTATTACCTTTGCATCACAATTGCCTGAGAGCCGAACATTCGGCGGTAGTTGGCAAGTGGCTGCTGGCCCTTTCGTCTAACGGTTAGGACGTCAGATTCTCATTCTGAAAATAGGGGTTCGATTCCCCTAGGGGCTACAAGTAATAGTTGGTATGAAGCGCTTCGCATGGCGAGCCTTGCATATCGATAGTACACCAAGTAATTAAGTATCATAAGAATGGCAAATCATAAATCAACGCTGAAGAGAATCCGTCAGAGTTCCACACGTCGCCTTCGCAATCGCTATGCGAGCAAGACGTCGCGTACGATGGTTAAGCAGTTTCGAGCTATGACCGATCGTCAGGAAGCTGAGCAGGCTTTGCCGAAGGTTTATTCTACGCTAGATCGTCTAGCTCGTAAGAATATCATTCATCGCAATAAGGCTGCGAATCTGAAGTCTAAGATGGCTCTTCACCTCAACTCTCTCTAGTCTACGACGACACATCGCAATACTGTATCAGTTCGCTGAGGATATAACTCTATATTAAGGATACTGGCGCACGATTTGGCCCTTTCGTCTATCGGTTAGGACGCCAGGTTTTCATCCTGGAAAGAGGGGTTCGACTCCCCTAGGGGCTACACAGAGAGCCTTGCCAGCCACCTCCCTTTCCTCTAAGTCGCTTCAAAACATAAGGCTGATACCACAAGCGAGCATATATCAAAAAGAAGAGGAGTGTTCTTGGACAAGATCGAGAGCACTCCTCTGATTTTTTTTGCGCTAGAGTAGGTTGGTGTAAGTCGCTTTTATGTATATTTGTCCACTATGCCTGCGCTCTCGGAGTTGAAGCATGACGTCTCATCGCAATCATTATAAATAAGACCCATTACTAAGAATACATGACTAAAGCAGAAGTTGTAAAGAATATAGCTGACACGACAGGCTTAGACCGACAGGAGGTCCTGCAGGTTGTAGAGGCTTTTATGGATACAGTGAAGAACGCTATGAGCCAGGGAGAAAATGTCTACCTAAGAGGCTTCGGTAGTTTTGTCGTCAAGGAACGCGCAGAGAAGACTGCTCGCAATATTTCCAAGCAGACGACGATCATCGTACCAGCTCGCAAGGTCCCTACGTTCAAGCCTTCGAAAGCATTCACAGCATTGATTAAGTAGTTATATCAAGGGATGAGTCAAGACAGATAGTCCTGAGAGTGACAACGCTTGCTCTAGTATAGGGACTAGCTACGGATCTTATCACCTTGGATCAGTATAGACCAATTCAAAAGAAAAAATTATGCCAAACGGTAAGAAGCACAAGCGTCGTAAGATGTCGACGCACAAGCGTAAGAAGAGACTGCGTAAGAATCGCCATAAGAGTAAGAAGTAGACGAGCGGTCGCGGAGACCATCTGTGATCCCTCCTAGGCGGACAAGTTGTCCTGAGGAGTCATAGTCTACTCACTAGATAGCCATTGCAGTATGTATGGCGATCTAACCTTAGCGAACGAAACGTACCAAGCAAGCCGTCATGACCGACCTCTCATCGATGAGAGGCTGGTTGTGGATGGCTTCGTTGCATAGCAACTCATCCCATCACCCTGCAGTAGTTACCTCTTACGCTCATCTGTCAGGGTCTGTCGCATCAGTCGCAGACTCTATAGATTATCTAATCCGTGATACGAGTGCTACGGCAGCATCTGTAGACCGCCCCTCTTGGGGTATCTGTAGACTCACTAGGAGTCTCGATCCAGATACGCATAGGGACCAGCTACTCCAGTAGAGGTGTAGCGATTAGGTACTTCGATAGCTCACCAGCTCGGGGCAGTGCAGTGGCACGACGTAGCTGTGAGACGGAGAAGAGAAGAGGCGGGTCATACTAGACCTCTACACGTTTCCAATCTATTAATGCACAGATTATTTGAGACACCGTGAATAGTGAACTAATCATCGATGTAAAGCCAAAAGAGGTGTCTATGGCAGTGCTCGAAGATGGCGAGCTCGTAGAGCTACGGACGGAGAATAGAAACATCCGTTACGCTGTCGGAGACATCTTGCTCGGCGAGGTAGATAATGTCGTCAGAGGCAACAACGCAGCCTTCGTCAACATAGGCCCTATGAAAAACGGCTTCCTTCACTACAATGATCTAGGCAAAGTATTTGGAGCGACAACTCACTTATTAGAAGATATAGCGGAAAAGAAGAAGGTACCACCCATTGACAAAGTCAAAGAAGGTACCCCCCTTCCTAAGGATGGCAATATCATCAACTCGGGACTCAAGAAGGGAGACAAGATCCTCGTCAAGGTGACACGAGAAGCCTTCGGCACGAAAGGGCCTAGTCTCTCAGCAGAGCTCTCCATAGCGGGTCGATTTCTAGTCTTAGTACCCTTTAGCGATCAGGTAGCCATCTCTAGCGAGATACGCTCCACGGAGGAGCGTACGAGGCTTAAGACGATCGTGCAGAGTGTCATCAAGAGTGGCTATGGAGCCATCATCCGGACGCAAGCTGCGGGCAAGAAGACCCAAGAGCTCGTCGAGGAGATGATGGATCTGATAGATCGATTCGAGACAAGTATCAAGAAGCTGGTTCGTGCCAAGGCTCCTGCACAGATTTACGAGGAGCGAAACCGTGCTATCAACCTCATCCGAGACTCCTACAACAAGACCTTTACGAAAATCGTTGTCAACGATCCAGACTACTACAAGGAGCTCAGAGGATACGTAGCCGACATCGACCCAGGTAGAGAGCAGATCGTCACGCTCTATGAGGATGACAGTAAGCGCCCACTCTTTGATGCTTGTGGTGTGACAAAGCAAAAGAAGACCCTCTTCGGGCGCAAAGTCACCCTACGCAACGGAGCCAACATCATCATCGAGCAGACAGAGGCTATGCACGTCATCGACGTCAACAGTAGCAAGAAGGCTCGCAGGACCTCAGGACAGGAGGAGACCGCCTTTGATGTCAATATGGCCGTCGCAGAGCTCATCGCCCGACAGATCAGGCTGAGAGATCTCGGAGGAATCATCGTTATCGACTTCATCGATATGAACGAAGCAGCTCACAATAAGGAGCTCTACGAGCATATGGTGAAGCTCATGGCGGACGACCGCGCTACCCACAAGATACTCCCTCTGAGCAAGTTCGGACTCATGCAGATCACACGACAGCGGGTACGTCAGGCCACCATCATACGCACCGAGGAGGCTTGTCCCACCTGTCAAGGCACGGGAAAGATCAAGACCTCCATTACCTTTACCGATGATCTAGAGGAGATCATAGCTCAGCTGACCACTGGCGACAAGCCTATGCGCAACTTCGCCATGCATCTACATCCTTACGTCGTCGCTTATATCAAGAAGGCTCCCCTCCTGGGATCCTCTCTCTTTACTAAGTGGAAGAAAAAATACTCCAAAAACATCAAGCTGATCGAAGATCAAGATGTAGCACTCCTAGACTACAAGATCTATGACAAGGATCGTAATCTAGTAGAGCTAGAGAAGTGACAATCAGCTACAGACAGTAGCTATACGATAAATAAGCAGAGTCCCTACGAGAGCGTACATACCCTCGTAGGGACTCTTTTTTTTACGTTGTCTCGTGCCATCACAATTTGCATAACTCAGAATATTGCCTTATATTTGTGGTAGCAAGACACCGATAGGTGCTTGCGTAGCGCGATCTTCGTACATAGTATATGTAGACGGCACAGACCTATGGCCGCACTGCTCGATACGGAAACTCTTCAATTTTAATCGACTATTCCGAGATCATTCCATCTACCTGATGACCGGCCTCGACAGACTCCTCGTGAGTGTGTGAGCACTCGTTGCTCCAGTGGACTTCAGAGGGGTGTGGATCCTCAAAACTTGTATGTTCTTCGGAGTTTTTCTAATCCGCAGTGCGGCTTTTCTTGTGTCTGTCGCTATAGTCGACAGGCTTTTTTGTGGTTGTACTTATAGGAGCGGGGAGAAGAGGCGAGCCAGCGCCTCGAGGGTTCGTATCCAGAAGGAGCGCTCACTCCACTCCTCCAGAGTTAACTGATGGCACTCCTGGAGATCCTCCTCGAAAGCTTCGCTCAGCTCCTCAGCTATCCGCTTGTCATAGACGAAAGACATCACCTCCAGATTGATCTCTAGGCTACGAAAGTCCATATTCGCACTGCCGATGCCCACGATGCGCCTATCCACCACCAATAGCTTAGAGTGTAGGAAGCCACCCCTATAGCGTCTCACATCTACGCCCGCTTGGAGTAGTTGCGTCAGATAGGAGTCTGAGGCACGCTGCGTCAGATAAGAGTCGCCACGCTCAGGCAGCATGACAGAGACATGTACACCACGCAGAGCAGCACTGCACAGGCTCATCAGAAGCCCCTCAGGCGGGAGGAAGTAAGGAGTCTGCACTAGGATCTCCTCGTGTGCTATCGAGCACGCCTTGATGAAAGCTTGCTCGATCGTCTGCCAATGCGCTTGGGGCCCATTCGTGAGGAACTGCATTGCTATAGGGTGCTCGTAAGAAGCGCCTCGGTCGATCCCTGCGAAGTAAGGCTCTAGGTCAAAGCGCTTGCGCACCGCCACCGCCCAGTCCACCAAAAAAACACGTTGCAGCCCCGCCACGGCACTACCCTCGATGCGAAAGTGCGTATCCCGCCACTGTCCCAGCTCATTGCCCTGCGTATAGTACTGCGCCACATTCATTCCCCCGAAGTAACCGATACGCTGATCTATCACCACCACCTTACGATGGTTGCGGTAGTTGATACGAAGATCGAAAAAGGGGAAGCGCACCGGTAGAAACGCATAGACCTCACCGCCTGCTTTGCGTAGCGGTTTCCAAAAGCCCTTTAGATCACTTCGTATGGAGCCCAGTCCATCATAGACCACCCGCACCTTGACCCCCTCGCGAGCTTTATCCACCAGCAGATCACGTAGCTTGACACCCAGCTCGTCAGACATTATGATGTAGTACATCAGATGGATCTCCTGCTCAGCCGAGCGAATATCCTCAAAGAGCTGTCGGTACTTATCCGTTCCGACCGTGATCACCTTCATCGAAGAGGCCGCCAGCACCGTACGATCGTCGCTCTTGTAGAGTAGCTTACCCAAAGCGTTGTAGTAAGGGTTCTCTAGGGTCTCTTGGTGAAAGTCAAAGTCCGTATGCCCCACAGGCATACGATTGATCTCCTTAAGAAAGTCCTTAGGTATCAGTCGCATCGAGGCCGTCGAGCGACCGAAGAGCAGATAGAGTATCACCCCCGCCACTGGTATAAAGAGCACGACCATCAGCCACGAAAACATCCGATAGATGTCATCGCCTCCCGTCAGGATCACCACCACCACGCCCACGACTAGGAGCGTGTATAGGATAGTCAGTATAGTCGTCCACATAGATCGTCCACTCTAGGAGCCAGCCAGTGTGGCGGGCTTACTATCGCAAAGGTAGTAATATTCCCTTGACCATACGAGCTAGAGACTTTTTCCACCCTTGGAAAACTATTTTTCCACCCTTGGAAAGTTTTTGGAAAACGCCTCCAGCGATTCGTTTTACCGCATCCATCACCCGCCAGATAGCCACTCTCATCGCAATAGCTCCGTGGAAAATCTGAAATCCCTACCGAGGGAAAAAAGATTCTCCACGTGGGCGAGAAATAAAACTTCGGAAGAATCAAATGAAACTTCGGAGGAAATGTTTCTCGCCCACGTGGAGAACTTTTGTTTTCTAGGGAGCTATTCGGAAATATCCACGTGGGCGTCAGAATAGTCGGTCCGCCATCTCAAGTATCAATTACCAGCTTTATGCAAGAGGTAGAAATGTTTATCAGGAGCGGTGTCTTCAGAGTCGCCGTCTGCCTGCACCTCAGATATTCTCAATCCCTCAGAGTTCTTGCTTTTGCTTATTACACTCAGGATTTCATTAGATACAGCTCCTATAATAGAACCACATCGAAAAAAACAGCGACCAGAAGGAGCTCTTAGTAGCTCGATTGCCAAACCATCATTCAGTTGTCTAAACTCTGACAACGTGTAGGTGTTAATAAACCGAAGCTCGTTGCCGCTACTTGAAGAGACTGTTTTTTGATGCTCATTCCCATACCAACCAGACAGCTGAAGATAACATCGATTCTTGCCACTGGAGTCTCCGTTCCACCAATTAGCCAAAGATAGACGAACGATTGACCCGCTAAGTATTCGATCTTTAGGAGGTTGAAGACCGACAAATTTAATCCGACTTCCTCCATATGTATAGAAAACGCTCCCATAGACATTTCTGCGGACTAAATCTTCGTCTGGAATCCAAAACTGTGTGCTAAACTCAGGGACTTTGTCTTCCTCGACAAAAGCTTTACCTGCTTCAAGATGCAAACAACCTTGAAAGGTGTCTCCCAAGCAGCCCTTAGTAAGCTTATCTCCGAACAAGGACTCATTTTGATGTATACAGGAGATGATTCCTTTATCTCCTACATTGCCAATCCTATCTGAGCTAGTTACTTGTTTATCTTCGACATGAGGCTTAGGGCGACAATTCCACGCCTTCTTTATGTCCATTTCCCAAACATCCCCAATTTCATAGGGGGCATCTGATGGCAGGTTTTCTCCTCTTGCACCATGGATTCGGACAAACTCCCCATTATTCAGGTTGATGCCTCCAATGCATACCCCATTCTTCAGTTTTGTTTTCGAGACTATCAATACCTTAGCCATCTCTTTATAGGTCTTCGACTTCAACATTCAACAAACTCCCCATCTGCTTGGCAACTAAGGAGCGATGACATGCTTGAGCTTGCTCCTCAACGCAGAAAAAAGCAATTCGCTCCACACCCATTGATTCAATGCGTGCGATCAGCTTATGCATATCAAACGGATTAAGAATGCGATTGCAGTACGCTACAATAAAGTCCTTTCCTAAAGCCCCCCGTTGCTTTTTCGTCTCCTTGTTTAGTTTGTCTGCGTCCTTTTGCTTTTGTCTAATCTCCTTTGTGGGAGCAAGTTCTTTGATGTGCAAGTATTGAACCCCTAGAGAAGTCAGTTTGGACTCCAAGTAGGTCTTGTTCACATACTTGTATTGTGCTCCTCTGACTCCTCTTCTTAAGCGAATATCACAAAACAGCTCGATGTTGTTGCTTTTCAACTTATCAAAAAAGCTATCCTCCGTAGAGTTGTAGACCCCAATAGTATATATGTTAGTAATCATACTGTACGCTTTCTTTTGAAGGTGTTTTATATGCTTTTCGAGACTTAAAGTAGGGAGGATCTGATGACCCGAAGAGACTAGTAAGTCCTGGGTACCATTTAGAGTTTGTTAGCTCCTCCATAATCTGAGATTGAAGAATGACTTTCCCCTCTCCGACTATATGAAGCATATCTAGTCCATAGAGAGAGTACAACTCTCGTCCAATGAGTTTGCTTCGATGGCATTCCGAAGGATCGGACTCGGTACACATAACTGCGACATGTAAGCCCTGACTATCGGCATTCAAAAGACGCTGTAGCCCAGCTTTGAACTCTGGCACTTCGGCCATCTTACGATAGTCAAAAAAGCCCTCCTCATCAAAGCAGTCATCACGCTGAGGCTTGCCTCCAATGGTGTCTCCCATATAGGCATATATAATCGAAGCTTCTTTAAGCATATACTCGATATAGCCTTGATTGAAGTTAGGCGCCCACTTAGAAAATGGATTCGTCCTCACATCAATCAAGTATTGTATCTTGAAAGACTGAAGCTCCGAAATGAATTCTTCTTTCGTCTTGTGTCCGTGACCTATAGAGTATATCATAAATGGGATATTTGTAAGAAGTCGCTTCACAGCAAAGTTACGAAATAATGCATTACTCCGAAATTCTATACGGACTGTGCGTTTTCAAACGATCTCCGCTACTTGGTTTGCCGAGCAGTCGGTGGCGACGATGAGGTGTGGCGCCTCAAAAATGTGTACCTTTGTGCAGATTAGCCCATCTCTATGTGCAGCCCCCCTATTGGTAGGGCGGATCACGAGACAGCGATGGGTTCGCCTCCTTATCAGATCAAGACAGAAGACAGTATAAAAGATGATTATAGTCAACGACCTCACGATACAGTTTGGCAAGCGCGTACTCTTTGCCGACGTCAACCTTAAGTTTACCCCGGGCAACTGCTACGGCATCATCGGTGCTAATGGTGCTGGCAAGTCGACCATGCTCCGTATGATCAGCGGTGAGCTGGAGCCGACACGCGGTACCGTCACCTTTGGGCCCGACGAGCGACTCTCGGTGCTAAGTCAGGACCACTTCGCTTTCGATGAGTATACCGTCATCGACACCGTCCTGATGGGGCACGACAAGCTTTGGCAGATTATGAAGGAGAAGGACGCTATCTACGCTAAGGAAGACTTTTCCGACGAAGATGGTGTCAAGGCAGCTGAACTGGAGGAGCAGTTTGCCAACCTCGATGGGTGGAACGCTGAGAGCGAGGCGGCAGCCCTCTTGAGCGGTCTCGGCATCAAGGAGGATCTGCACTACCGCCTGATGGGAGACATTAGCGGTAAGCAGAAGGTGCGTGTGCTACTAGCACGCTGTCTCTTTGGCAAGCCAGACAACCTGCTCCTCGATGAGCCGACGAACGACCTAGACCTAGAGACCGTCTCCTGGCTCGAAGATTACCTTGCCGAGACGGAGAGCACCGTCCTCGTGGTGAGCCACGACCGTCACTTCCTCGATGCCGTGTCGACCCACACGGTAGATATAGACTTTGGCAAGGTGAGACTCTTCGCCGGTAACTACAGCTACTGGTACGAGTCTAGCCAGTTGGCACTCCGCCAGCAACAGCAGCAGAATAAGAAGCTCGAGGAGAAGAAGAAAGAGCTCGAGGAGTTCATCCGTCGCTTTAGTGCCAACGTGGCAAAGAGCAAGCAGACGACCAGCCGCAAGAAGATGCTGGAGCGTCTCGACATCAACGAGATCGAGCCATCGTCACGTCGCTACCCAGGCATCCTCTTCCAGCCTGATCGTGAGCCGGGCAACAAGGTGCTAGAGGTTAACGATCTCTCGGCCGTGACGGACGAGGGAGAGGTACTCTTCAAGGGGCTGACCTTCAATGTGGAGCGAGACGACAAGATCGTTTTCATCAGTCACGACCCGCGTGCTATGACGGCACTCTTTGAGATCATCAATGGCAACCGCAAGGCGCAGCAGGGGAGCTACGAGTGGGGGCAGACGATCACGACTGCTTATCTGCCTTTGGACAACAGCGCTTACTTCGACACCGATATGACGATCCTAGACTGGCTCGGACAGTTTGCCAAGGACACGAACGATGTCTACCTCAAGGGCTTCCTAGGTCGTATGCTCTTTAGCGGTGAGGAGGTGAATAAGCGCGCCTCGGTCCTTTCGGGAGGTGAGAAGATGCGCTGTATGATCAGCCGTATGATGCTCCCCCCAGGGGCTAATGTGCTGATCCTCGACACACCGACGAACCACCTAGATCTGGAGTCGATACAAGCGTTCAATAATACGCTCATCTCCTTCAAGGGGAATGTGCTCTTCTCGAGCCACGACCACGAGTTCATCCGCACGGTGGCGAATCGTGTCATCGAGCTCACGCCAGGCGGGATCATCGACCGTATCATCAACTACGACGATTACATCACCGACCCGAAGGTCGCAGAGCTCCGCGAGAAGTACTACAACGCATAAAGAGACCACACGCCTATGGCTCGTATCCTCGCTATCGACTACGGCACCAAGCGCACGGGGCTGGCGGTGACCGATCCGCTACAGATCACTCCAGGGGCGCTCGATACGGTGCCTACGCATCAGCTCCTCAACTATCTGGCGGACTATCTAGTTCGTGAGGAGGTGGAGACGATCGTCCTCGGCAAGCCGACACAGATGGACGCAACGCCCTCGGCGACCTGGCAGGCGATACAAGCTTTGGCTAAGAAGTTGCAACATCTCTACCCCCACATACGTCTAGAGTATGTGGACGAGCGCTTTACCTCTGTCTTGGCACAGCAGACGATCCGCGAGGCGGGCATCGGCAAGCAGCGCAGACAGCGGGACAAAGGGCTGGTGGATCGTGTCAGTGCTACCATTATCTTACAGAGCTATCTGGAGAGCTTGAGTATGCTTCACTAAAAACAGAGAATTAACCGATTACACTTATGGCTAAGACCTTACCTATATACCTTTACGGACACCCTGTGCTTCGCAATATGAGCGAGGATATAACGCCTGACTACCCGAACCTCTCAGAGCTGATCGCTGATATGTGGCAGACGATGTATGAGAGCGATGGCATCGGACTGGCGGCTCCTCAGATCGGGCGCAACATACGTCTGCAGGTGATCGACGCGACGCCTCTTGCTGAGGAGTACCCTGAGTGTGCCCAGCTTAAGCTGGTTATGATCAATGCGCATATGCAGTCTCTGAGCGAGGAGACCTGTTCGGAGCCTGAGGGTTGTCTGAGCTTGCCGGGCATTAACGAGCGGGTCGTACGACCAGAGTCGATCGTGGTGGACTATATGAATGAGCAGTTCGAGCCACAGCATCTAGAGCTCTCGGGTTTTGCCGCTCGTGTGGTGCAGCATGAGTATGATCACCTAGATGGCAAGCTCTTTGTAGATCACATCTCGGCGATGCGCAAGCGTATGATCAAGAAGAAGCTACAGCACATCGCTGACGGGCGGGTACGTGTCGACTACCCTGTGATGCGCAATCCGATACATTAGTCCGTATGCGTCCGCTACTACGATCGCTCTCTCTGCTGCTCTGCACGCTCTGCGTGTGGAGTACTACGCTCTGGTCGCAGATAGATACGGAGCGGGTGATGACGATCGGGCGCAATGCGATAGGCTTCAAAGATTATGTGGTCGCTATCGAGCACTTTAACCAAGTAATTGAGGTCTCGCCTACGATGGCTGACCCGTACTACTATAGAGCATTTGCCAAGCTTATGCTGGGCGACTATGCGGGTGCCGAGCGAGACGCGACCCTCTGCCTGGAGCGCAACCCCTTCCTCTCTAGAGCCTACATGGTACGGGGGGCGGCACGGCACAATCTGCAGCACTATGCGGAGGCGGCGACTGACTATGCGCAAGCACTCAAGATCACGCCTGACGACTTCTACCTCTCGTTCAACTTAGCTGGCTCGCTCTACGGAGCCGAACAGTATGAGCGTGCCGACTCGGCAGCGCTTGCCTTGACGCAGCGCCACCCGAAGGAGGCGAGGGGCTACTTCCTCGCAGCGGAGATAGCGTTGCGACGGCAAGACACACTTGCGGCGGAGGGACGGATAGCCGAGGGCTTGGCAATAGACTCGCTGAGCGCTGCGCCTTATCGGATGCTTTCGACGATTGCTTACCTGCGGGGAGACTACAAAGGGGCGCTACGCTATCACGACAAGAGTATAGAGCAGGAGCCTGGCCAAGCTAGTGACTATATCAATCGTGGACTGACACGCTACAAACTGAAGGAGTATCGTGGCGCTATGGAGGACTACAATCAGGCGCTCCTCCTGACACCTCACGATGCGGTTGCTCGCCACAACCGTGCCTTGCTACGTATCGAGGTGGGCGACCTGCAGGGAGCTCGCGAAGATCTGCTTGAGGTGGTGCGGCTGCAACCGACCAATCTGACGGCACACTTTAATTTAGCTTTGGTACAGACTCAGACGGGACAGTACCGTGAGGCGATCGAGACGCTAGACTATATATTAGGACGTCGACCGGAGTTCCTCTCAGGTTACTATCAGCGCTCAGAAGTGAAGCGCTTGCTCGGCGATGCTGCTGGAGCCGATAGGGACTATTGGCTGGCCTACAAGCTAGAGCGTGGACAGATCAAACCGCCTAAGCCAACCATCGCCGACAGCACCGCCTCGAGTGTCGCTAGCGAGGAACTATATGCACTGGATCATCACGCTGAGCTACAGTCTGCAAGCAGTGATGCGACTTCCTCTTCGCTTACTACGGGGAGTAATTCACTACGAGGATCGATCCAAGAGCAAGCCACCTCGTCAGAGGCTTGCCCCGCTTACGAGCTGACCTACTTCGTGCAGAAGAGTCACGACAAGCTCTTGCCTCGCTCGAACTTCTCGGCAGAGCTGGAGGCGTACAACGAGCGCACGGGCTATCAGCCTCGCCTCTTGCTTGCCGTCGGCACCCAGTCGCTAGACAGCACGCAGCTTCACATCGTGCTGGAGGATATAGCACGTCTGCAGGCTGATGGAGCGAAGCAGACGGCCGACTGGCACTTGCGTATGGGCATCGACAAGCTATTGATGCGAGACATCGGCGAGGCGGTCTCACAGTTCAACGCTTGTCTCGAGCTGGCTCCTCAGCAGCCACTTGCGCTTCTGGCGCTTAGCACAGCGCGCCTGATGCAGGCGGAGACGCTCACAGACCCCAAGCAGCAGACGCTCATGTACGACTTAGCGATGCGTCAGCTCACCACTGCTATCGGCCACGCTCCGCAGATAGGCTATCTCTACTACAACCGTGCGCACCTGCACCAGTCGCTGGGACATACGGATCAAGCTATTGCAGACTACACCAAGGCGATCGAGCTCTTGCCCCAAGCTGGCGAAGCTTACTACAATCGTGCTCTGCTCCTCGAGCTGCAGGGGCAGCATGAGCAGGCGATAGGTGACCTGAGCCGTGCGGGCGAGCTGGGCATCTATCAGGCTTATTCTCTCATCCACACTATTCAGACACGCTGATGATATCCGTTCAAGACCTTACGGTAGACTTTGGTAAGCAACTCCTCTTTGACTCGATCAACTTTGTCATCAGCAAGGGCGAGCGAGTCGCACTCGTCGGGCATAACGGGGCGGGTAAGTCAACCTTGATGAAGATCCTCGTCGGCATCGAGCAACCGACGAGTGGTGCCGTCAGCCGTCCCCGAGACCTCTCCATCGGTTACCTGCCACAGGTCAAAGAGCTTGTCGACCACACTACGCTACGTGCGGAGGTCGAGGAGGTCTTTAAGGATGTGCAGTCGCTCAACGATCAGTACGACCGTCTGAGCGAAGAGCTAGCGACCCGCACCGACTACGACTCGCCTGAGTACCTAGAGCTGATCGAGCGCCACGGACATCTCACCGACCTGATACAGATGCACCACCCGTCGCAGTACCTTGCCGAGATGGAGCGCACGCTCCTCGGACTAGGCTTCGAGCGGAGCGACTTCGACCGGCCGACGCGTGAGTTCTCCGGCGGGTGGCGTATGCGTATCGAGCTGGCGAAGGTGCTGCTAAGCAATCCCGATCTGCTCCTCCTCGATGAGCCGACGAACCACCTAGACATCGAGTCCATCGACTGGCTCGAGCACTTCCTCATCGCCCGTGGGGTCACGCTCCTGCTTGTCTCGCACGATCGTACCTTCCTCGACAACGTCACCAACCGCACCATCGAGATCGAGCTGGGACGCATCTACGACTACAAGACCTCCTACAGCCACTACGTCACCCTGCGTGAGGAGCGTCTAGAGCAGCAGAAGCGAGCTTACGAGAATCAGCAGAAGAAGATCCAAGACATAGAGTCCTTCGTCGAGCGCTTTCGCTATAAGCCGACGAAGAGCGCTCAGGTGCAGAGTCGCATCAAGCAGCTAGACAAGATCGAGGAGATCGAGCTCGACGAGATAGACACGCGGCACATCAACTTCACCTTCCCGATGGCGGGGCGCAGTGGCGACTATCCAGTCATCATCGAGGAGCTGAACAAGAGCTACGGCTCCCTCTCGGTGCTACGAGGCGTCTCTATGACCATCAAGCGTGGCGAAAAGGTCGCCTTCGTCGGGAAGAATGGCTCTGGCAAGTCAACCCTCATGCGCTGCATTATGGGACAAGAGGAGTACACTGGCAAGCTTCAAATAGGGCATGGTGTAGAGATCGCTTACTTCTCTCAGAATAGGGCGCAGGAGTTGCCTGCCGATCAGACTATCCGTGACGCTATCGACAGCTTGGCGCGAGGCGATATGAGACTACATATCAATGATATGCTGGGTGCCTTCCTCTTTGGCGGGGAGGTGGCCGACAAGCCGATCAGCGTGCTCAGTGGTGGCGAGCGCGCTCGTGTCGCTATCATGCAGATGCTCCTAGAGCCGGCCAACTTGCTCATACTCGATGAGCCGACCAACCATCTAGACATCCGAACCAAAGAGATCCTCAAGCGAGCTATCGCAGCCTTCCCAGGGACGGTCATCGTCGTCTCGCACGACCGCTACTTCCTCTCGGGGCTGGTCGACCGCATCTTCTCCTTTAGCCATGGAGCCGTACGTGAGTGTATGGACGGCCTCGACGGCTATCTCGCCACCCTCCACGAAGAGCTAAATCAACAGCCCTCAACCAACAGCCAACAGCCAACGGCCAAAGTCCAGCCCCAGCTTGACTACCAGCAGCAGAAAGAGCAGCAGAAGCGCTTGCGCACCCTCCGCCGTACCGCTGAGAGCCTCGGTGAGCAGCTAGAGCAACTTCAGGAGCAGCAAGCTAAGCTAGAGGAGGAGATAGCCACGGCAGCCACCCCGCAGCTCATCGATCAGTACACCCAGGTCAATAAAAAGATCCAAGAGCTCACTCCCCAGTGGGAGGAAGCCGAGTTTGCCCTGATGGAGTACGAGGAGGAGATCCAACAGTAGTAATTAGCCAGTCGACCGCCCTGTGAGACAGTTTCTCAAGCTCTTCGGTAAGTATATCCGCCCCTACCGTCACTACGTAACAGGAGGTGTCATTGCCAACATACTCTCGGCACTGCTCAACCTGCTCGCCTTCTCGCTCATCATGCCAATCCTGCGCATCCTCTTTGGTATGGATCAGACCACACCCGTCTACCATACGCTCGACGGCATCAACTGGTTACGACCCTCAGAGTGGAGCGTAGCAATAGACTATGTCGTGGGCAACTTCAACTACTACGTCTACCAGCTCATCCAGCAGTACGGCCCCGCACACACGCTGCTCCTCCTCTGCATCTACCTCGTCGTCATGACACTCATCAAGGTCGGCGTCACCTATGGCGGTATCTATATGCTCGTGCCGATCCGTACAGGCGTGGTCAGAGATCTGCGCAATGAGTTCAATGCCAAGCTCCTCCGTCTGCCTATCTCCATGATCAGCGAAGAGCGCAAAGGCGACCTCCTCGCACGCTTCTCAGGAGATGTTGCGGAGATCGAGTACTCCATCATCAACCTCCTAGAGAGCCTCATCAAGAACCCCATCCTCATCATCATCTACCTCGTGGCGCTCTTTGCGATCAGCTGGGAGCTCACCCTCTTCGTCCTCATCGTCCTGCCGATAGCGGGTTACGTCATGGGAGCCGTGGGCAAGCGACTCAAGCGAGACAGCCTCGAGGGGCAGACGCAGTGGGGGCAACTCATGAGTATGGTCGAGGAGACCCTCTCGGGGCTACGTATCATCAAGGCGTTCAATGCGGAGCAGCAGATCTCTCACCGCTTTACTAAGGCCAACGAGCAGTATCGACGCACCATCTCGCAGGTCTATGCGAGGCAAGGCTTAGCGCACCCCATGAGCGAGTTCCTCGGCACCACCGCCATTGCGATCATTCTCTGGTACGGCGGTAACTTGATCTTTGCAGGCAATAGCACCATTACGGCCGATGCTTTCATCTACTACCTCGTAGTCTTCTACAGCATCATCAACCCTGCCAAAGAGCTCAGTCGTGCCTCCTATTCGATCCAAAAGGGGCTAGCCTCCATGACTCGCATACAAGCTATCCTCGACTACCCCGAGCGCATCGCAGATCCCGCAGAACCTCTGCCCGTCACCTTTGAGCAGCAGATCGTATACGAAGATGTCTCCTTCCGCTACGAAGAGCCATGGGTACTGCGCAACTTGTCGCTCACCATACCCAAAGGGCAAATGGTCGCACTCGTCGGAGCCTCTGGGTCAGGCAAAAGCACACTCGTAGACTTACTGCCCCGCTTTTACGATGTCACCTCAGGGCGCATCACCATCGACGGCACCGACATACGACAGGTGCGGGCGAGTGAGCTAAGGGAGCTCATAGGCTATGTCAATCAGACGCCGATCCTCTTCAACGACACGATACGCAACAACATCACCTTCGGTATGGAGCGCCCTGTCAGCGACGAGGAGATACGCACCGCTGCCGAGGCTGCCAATGCGACCGAATTCATCGACCAGCTCCCTGAGGGGCTCGAGTACAACATCGGTGACGGCGGTAGCAAGCTCAGCGGTGGGCAGCGTCAGCGACTCAGCATAGCACGCGCCCTGCTCAAGGACTCGCCCATCCTCATTCTCGATGAGGCGACCTCGGCACTCGACAACGTCTCCGAGCAACTAGTCCAGGAGGCTATCCAGCATCTCGTCAGCGACCGCACCACTATCGTCATCGCTCACCGCCTCTCCACGATCATGCATGCCGACCTCATCTGCGTCATGCAGGAGGGGCAGATCGTCGAGCAGGGCACCCACGCAGAGCTACTCGAGCATGGCGGACTCTACGCCCAGCTCTACCAGATACAGTTTAAGGAGTAAAGGTCAGTAGAGGGAAAGAGAGATGATCGTCGCAAACCGTGAGTCTCTACGCTAGGACAGCACTCGCGAGCAGCTCTTCGGCGGAGGTCCCATCTAGGAGAACCTGACGAAGGGCTGTGGGCGAGTATCCGAAGTTGTTTGTACAGTAACGTGAGAAGCTCGATAGCGAACCAAATGATAGACTAGTAGCTATCTCTCCGATATTAAGGTCATAGTCCTGAATGAGGAAGAGGATCTGCTTATTACTCTGTGTGCGTATCCACTGCTCAGGGGTCTCACCAAACTCCTCCCTAAATTGCTTGTAAAAAGTGGACGTGGCCATATAGACCCGTTTCGCTAAGTCAGAGACCTTGACATTGCACGTAAAGGCGTTGATCACATCACTGTGAAACTTCGACACACCCAGTACGGGCCACAAAAAAGCTGCTAGCTCCTCACGACTATAGTAGGCGCGCAGATTCCAAAAGAGCTCCTTGACCTTCATCTCATGCAGATAGGCACACTGCGCCTTGTCTCCAAGATAGATTTTAAGTGAAGCAAGCAGTGAGTGTATAGCGCCTCGCACCTCGAGTGGAGCTGGGTTACAGCCTATCTCCTCCTTGAGATCATTGAGCTGTTGCAGAGAGATCTTATCACAGATAAAGTCGATCACATCAAAGTATGCGTTCAGTAGCTCCCCATCAGTACTCAAGACTGCATGCACAGAGGAGCTACGAGGGATGAACTTCATCTGCCCCGCATGTAGCTCACATATATCATCTCCGATAGCTAGGCGTATAAAGCCCTGTGTGCAAAAGAGTATTATGTGGTACTCAGTCTCTCCACGATATGACCGCTGATCGGAGCTGTCGATAAGTATCCATCCGCTAGTGCTTTGCGCTGCATAGTGATGGCACGAGAGATGTTCAGGAGGATTGAATAGAGACATAGTAATCTTCTTAAGGTTAATGGGGCTGAAATAGCTTGACCGACTAGGCACCCCCAGCGTAAGTCCTATGTAGAGAGATAGGATCAACGGCTAGGGATAGCTCACAGTCTGCGATAGAGGATCTCCACGAGTCGTCTCTCGATAAGGTGATCAGATGGCGATCTTCATAGGGTTTGCCTCATACGCTTGCTCAGGAAGAAAAACTCTAACAAAGTACATAGACATTCCTTCCTCACCCCAAAAGTAGTGAAAATATCTATAACTACAAAAAAGAATACACCCCCTTCGCGCCCCGCAAATCCAACTACTTGCGATATGTACGGGTGTACGTCCACTAGACACTAGCCGTGTAGCTATACACATCGCTACTGAGGTTGATCCCTATTTTGAGGAGCTGAGAGATTTAGGAGTAGAGTAGTCTAGTCAAACGAGATTGTAAAACGATGGCCACGTGGAAAATGTCAAATCTCCACGTGGCTATTTTTTATTCTCCACGTAGGCGCAAATCATTTCCTCCGAAGTTTCATCTGATTCCTCCGAAGTTTTATTTCGTCTCCACGTGGCTATTTTTTATTCTCCACGTGGAGATTTGAGAATTCCCACGTGAGGATTGACTTTTTTTGAAGCAACAGAGTTACGGAGCTTCAATGACCCCATTTATAACATAGCTCTCAGACCAGCTCCCTCCACACCACTAAAATAGAAATCAGCCGATCGGTGTAACCTAAACTACCTGTTGTTTTTTTATTTCAGATTATATATCTTTGCGGTTGTAGGATGGTGAAAATATTTAATAGTTATGAATCGACTGGTTATCTCTTTCCTTCTTCTTTTGGGAGGATGGACTATTGGTGTGGCTCAGACATTTTATGACATAGCTTTTGACGGTCTCTTTTACAAGATAATCAACGAAGAGTCGCTAGAAGTCGAGGTGTGCCGTGAGCTTGAGGAGCCCAAAACGGAAGGAGGCTCCCTCTACGAGCATACTCCTGAAGGGGATATCTATATCCCAGCAGAGATTTCTGCTGATGGCGAGACCTATCACGTCGTGCGTATTGGAGATAGTGCTTTTGGCGCTTGCTTCCAAATCACTTCGATTTCGATACCTGCATCTGTTCGTGAGATGGGCGAATTGCCTTTTCTATCTCTATCGGGTCTCAAAAGCTTTGTCGTAGATGATGCAAATCCTCTTTATTGTTCAGTGGGTGGAGTCCTCTATAGCAAGGATCAGAAGACATTGCTTTGCTATCCCAATGCTCGTGGCAAGACTTTTAGTGTGCCTGAAGGGACTCAAAATATCTTGTCAGGAGCGTTCTTTAACTGCTTCGAGTTGGAGTCTATCACTCTGCCCGAATCTTTAGACTCAATAGGATTCATTGCTTTCACCTCTTGTATCAATCTTCGAGAGTTGACAATCCCTCGAGGACTCAAGGATCTACAAATCTATGCCTTTGCGAAGTGTGCTTCACTACAAAAAGTGGACTTTAAAGCACCGCTAGAAAAGCTTCCAATGTATACCTTCGATAGTTGCTCAGCACTGTCTGATATTACCCTCCCTGAGGGGATGAAAAGCCTTGGAGACTGGGCTTTTGGATATTGCGTCTCTTTAGAGCAGATTAAGTTGCCGAGTACCCTAGAGGCTATTGAAGGCGCAGCATTTAGTAATTGCTCGAAGCTCGCTGCAATAGAACTTCCTCAAGGGTTAAAGCGACTTGGCAATTTTGCCTTTGGAGATGACACGGCACTCAAGACGATTAAGTGTCAGATGGTCGACCCGATAGAGGGCGAAGCTATGGGGGAGTCTGTTTTTTCAAATGTTTGGGTTGATCAGTGTAAGCTACTTGTTCCCGAAGGAAGCAAGGAGCGCTATGCCAAGGCATCTCAATGGCAAGAATTTCTACAGATTGAAGAGACCACGGGCTTAGAGAGTATAACAAGAGACCTCTCAAAGGGACCCAAACCAGCAATATTTACCATCCAGGGCGAGCAAATAGTCAATAGAGAAGAGCTCCCTGCTGGCATTTATATCATTGACGGCGTTAAAACCTTGATTCGTTAGAGTCGCCAAATGATTAACTAGATAAACATCTTCTAGGCATCAGAAAAAATCATCATCACATACAAAATAAACCTTATGCAAAAACAACTACTCGTTTATGCGCTCATCATAGCGCTCTTGTCTAGTTATACTCTCTCTGGGCAAGAAAAAAATCAGCTCACAATTATTACCGACAATGTGGAGTGTGTCGTAGGGCATCAATACAAGATGCTTATGACCGACTACTCCGACAAGGTCTACGACTACCTCAAGGATCACCCTCGTATCGTCGTGGACTACAAGCCGGCCGACCCCTCCCTGATCCTAAATGGTGGCACTTGGTTCAAAGCCATCAAAGAGGGAGAAACCGATGTGACCCTTCTGATCTATGGGGAGGAAGATGGAGTCTTGGGGGCTCCAGACTACAACAATCTATTGGATCAGGCCACCTTTCATGTGGTCAACAAATCGGCCGTCGAGCTCCAAATCCCAGAGTGGTACACAACTTGGGGTACCAAGCGCCAAGAGGTAGACAAAGAGTTGGTAGATAAGCTCCACTACGCCAATATAACTGAGCGCTATACGGAGATGACACCTTCATTGACTCCTGAGCTGATGAAGCCTATAGAGGTCTATAACAATGGCTCTTTTGAGACTCCATTTATCTTAAACTACTACAATGACAATGACGAGCTGTATGCCTCAGCTCTAGTCCTCATCAACTTCAGTAGAGTGATCCCCGCAGACAAATCCCCCATCCGAGCTATGCTGGAGTCTAAGGGCTTTGTGCAGACAGGAACAGATGAAGCTGATTGCTTTGAAATGCTAAATGAACAGACCAAAACGCAAGCTACTTGTGAGTTTTTCTCACTACAAGGAGTCTATGTGATGGCTGTAACACAGATGGGACTAGATTATCTGCCCAATAGTGTGGCAGATGTGATTCGTACTGAGCAGAGCTTAAGAGCCTATTATCAGGGCAATACACTATATATAGATAGTGAGCAAGCAACAGGAGAGCTACTCTCCATCTACTCCATAGGAGGCTCACTCCTATTCCAAAAGCCCCTTGTCAGAGGTGTACAAACGATCGAGATGCCGACAGCCATACCCGTCATCGTACGAGCTGGAGAGACTCCTGCTATCAAAGTCTTACCCTAGTATGTGGCTACGCATACATCATATTAAGATACAACTATCACTAAACAATACATAGCTATGAAACAATTCTACTTCTTACTATGCTTGCTAGGTCTATTGTCTTTATCGACACAGCTACAAGCAGACACTTGGACCTATGACTTTGAGGACTTTGCCAAGCAAAGCAAGGGCGAAGGCGCACTAACACCGATGGACGTGACACTCAATGGTCTGGAGTGGCATCTGTGTGGTGTCACCAATTCTGGTGGACATTGGAGTGACTGGAAGAATGGTGAGTCTTCGCTCAAAGTATTCGGTCAGGTCTATAGCTCTGCCAAGGAGATGACCAACATCACATTAGTTACCAAGCGTGACCTCGGGACCTTGAAGTTTTGGGTCCGTAGCAACGAGCGCTGGAGTGGAGACGGACGTCAGATCTCTTGGATCATCCAGTGGAGTGTAGATGGTGAGACTTGGGTCACGGTCGGTGATCCCTTTGTACCCACAGATGAACCCTCTGAGGTAACTCGAGAGATCAACCAAAAGAACGCCCAGCTACGCATCGTGCGAGAGGACTACCAAACATACGACTATACAAAGCCGACGGAATCCTTTGCCAACGTCTTCCACCTAGATGACATGACCATCACAGATATAGGTGAAGTTCCGCCAGCGCCAACGCTTACGACGACAGCGGGATCTGAGATTGACTTCGGAGAGATCACGCTAGGCGAGTCTGTCGAGAAGCGCTTTACCATCTCCTACGGAGGACTGACGGTAAAGCCTACGCTGACCCTAACAGGAGATCAAGCAACCTCGTTTACGATTGCTCAGCAAGAGACTAAGGGCGAGGGTGAAGATGAGATTAAGATCGTATGCAAAGCAATGCAACGTGGTAATCTGAACGCTGCTGTCGAGATTACATATGGATCTCTAAAGATCTCTGTCCAGCTCAAAGCTGTAGGGAAAAAAGAGAATCCAGGCAAACTATATAGTGGTGGAAATGGTACAGAGCAAGATCCTTATCTCATCTCGAGTGTAGAGGATCTCTTCGAGTTGTCTAATGAAGTCGAAATGAACCAAAATGCTTATGAAGGAACATACTTCAAGATGACAGCAGATATTAGCTTAGCAGACGCCAAGAGCTATCGCCCTATCGGTAACGATTGGGGAAGAGATAAGGATGATCCTACTCGTATTAGACCATTCTCAGGAGTCTTCGATGGCGATGGTCATGCGATTACTGATCTCAATGTCGAGTGGGCAGATAAGATGTTTAGCGGACTATTTGGAATCGTCAAGAATGCTACAATCAGAAATCTCACACTCTCTAAAAGTAAGATCTATGGATCTGCATGCTTAGGAGGTCTCGTCGGAGTCGTTATGGGATCCATATCGATGACAAACTGCCATACGACTTCAGACGTTACCATATGGACGAATAAGTTTTACGCTGGAGGCCTAATCGGAGGATTACTTTTCCCAGATAATACCAAGACAAGTCACATCTTCTTTTGCACCAATTCAGCTACCGTCAAGGGCGAATTAGGAGGCATCGGAGGGCTCATCGGGTCTGCAGGTCTGAACAATCTACTTATAACGCGTTGTGGCAACTATGGTAATGTATCAGATAGAAACTCCTCTGTAGGAGGGATCGTGGCACAGGTTACAAAGGGGACTACCATCATAGACTGCTTTAATGTCGGCTCTATAGAAGCTCTTGATACTCAGAACGCAGAGAATACACACTCAGGTGGTATTATTGGTACTGCAGAGCTAGAAGAGGGTCGTATCACTATAGCGAATTGTTATAGTATAGGGACATCGAATAAACGGAGTCCTATATTTCATCCTATATTTGATATGAGATCTCTCTTCGGACAGGTTGAGATGGTCAACAACTACTACTCGAGTGAAGTTTATGGCGAGACATATGACCAAGATCTCACAGGAGATGATGCTAAGTATGCCGCTATCGATGTCTCTCTAGAGGAAATGAAGACCGAGGCTTTTCTCAAAAAGTTGAATGCTGGGCGAGACGCTTGGTGCTTCGTATCAGGTGTAAATAATGGCTATCCAGTACCTAGTGATAGTCATGCAGAGGCCGTTGATGATCCCTCAAAGGCTCTTAGCAATCTTACTGTTAAGATTGTAGCTGGTTATCTAGTCGTAGAGGGAGACTATAGTGATATCAACCTATACAACATTTATGGTGTGCAGCTAGACCCGACGGCTCTCCTAGAGCGTGGAGTCTATGTAGTCAGAGCCTCCGTCGATGGTCAGAGTGCTGTCTACAAACTTATATATTGATAGCACTGGTGCTGTAATCAATATGAATAGATGATATGGTGTCCCGAAAGAGCGACCTTTTGTCTCCTCTCTTCGGGACACGCCCTTTTTGCTTTAGCAATCCAAGGTGTACTCCTTGTTTGATTATCTTCAAAATCAAATATCTATGAACTCGTATAAGACCTTCATAATTCACTTGAGGAGTGGTCTACTCCTTGCTCTACTGCTACTCTCTGGAGTGACGCAAGTAGTGTTACCAGCACCCCGCACGGAGCAAGTCGCTAGGCAGATCGCTGAGAGCTTCTTTGCTACATCGCCCCAATCCTTAAGAAGCTGGAGCTCCTCTCAAATGATAAGCTTAGAGCTTGCAGAGCCACGAGCCGCTACTAAGGGGAGCTCCAGTTATAGCACCTCAGATCAAGTCTCTAGTCACTACTACTATATTTATAATAGGGGGGCGCAAGGAGGATTTGTCATCATCTCAGGTGATGATCGCTATCCTGAGCTCATAGGGTATGCCTACGAGGGGCATATCAATGGAGAGGATATGCCCGAGAGTCTGCGTAGCTTCTTAAGGGCTTGTCAAGAGACGATGGATGCTGCCGATGCTGACCCATCACTAGCCAGAGAACTGCAATCCGAGATCACAACCCTTAGGGATGCTAAGAGTGAGGTGGCTCCTCTCTTAGGAGACATCTGCTGGGATCAGGGGGCTCCTTGGAATGATCAGACCCCACGACATCAAGGATCTACGACTGCCGTAGGGTGTGTAGCGACGGCCTACACTCAAGTGATGAGGTACTGGCAGTGGCCCGACAGAGGCGTGGGCACACACACCTACACTTATGGTTACGACTATGAGGACAACGAGGGCAATTGGCGTGTAGCCTACAATACTCTGACGGCAAACTTTGATAAAGAGTACCACTGGGACTTGATGCCCGCTAGAGCCTCTATCTATGCTTCGGCTGAGGAGCGCAACGCTTTGAGTACGCTTGCCTCTGACGCTGGCATCGCCGTGGATATGATGTATGGCGATGAGAGTGGAACGCACACCCCCCTTGTGATACGAGCTCTGCGAGATCACTTTCGCTACAAGAAAGATCTATATATGCCTAAGCGGAGAGACTATACGGCTCAAGACTGGAGCGACCTCCTCAAGGTGGAACTCTCACAGGGTAGACCCATCGTTTATGAGGGAGGAGGCTTTGGCGGTCTTCACTGCTTCGTCTGTGATGGCTATGATACGAGAGGATTTTTTCACTTCAACTGGGGATGGTCTGGAAGTGGCAACGGATACTTTAACTTGAACTACCTTGTCCCCAACACCTCTGGTATCGGAGGTGGTGCTGGTGGTGGGTATAGTCAGGGACAAGGCGCTATAATCGGTATAGAGCCAGACCGAGAGGGTACCTCGACACCCGTCTATAATGCGTGGCTCGGTACGATCGTATTTGAGGCAGAGGTCTCTGGGGGTAAGAGCATCACACTAGAGAGTGCCTCCTTTACCTCTCGTCTTGAAGATGCCCCTGCTTACCAGGGGCGAGTAGCTATAGGCATAGTCTCTCTACAGACACAGGAGGTTATCCCGATAGTGGAGCAGGTGGAGCCGTTTGACGCTGACCTCTACCTGATGGAGGCGAAGTTTACCCTAGCCAAGCCACTAGACCTAACTAAATATATCTCCGAGGGGGACTATATGCTCTGCCCCATACACGAGGTGCAAGATGGCAAGGGAGGCACCTACTGGCGAGCTAACTCCATACTCTATGAGGGGGATCAAAATCGCTTTGCCATCTATCACATATCACACGCTCCTGATGGCAACTACATTGTGGCTCGAGACTACCTACGCGCTCTCTGGGAGCTAGAGCTGCTGCCCGATGACCTTAAGCTCATAGCCTCTAGTAATACGCAAGCGACCGTCACTCTGCAGCTGCACAATAGAGGATCGAAGGAGTATACCAATAGGCTCTTCGTGCGCGGTAGACCTAAGGGGGCTCAAGAGGAGACCTCCTGGCGACAGCTGAGCGACGATATGGTTACGGTAGAGACGGGCAAGACAGATAGCTACACCTTTAAGCTAAAAGACAACAAGGGACTCTTCTCAGCAAAGGAGATCGAGCTACAGGTCGCTTACTATGACATACATGGCTCGCTAGACTACCTTCAGACAGCCACTTACCGAGTAGCTGTCAGAGCTGACTACGAGGCTGGAGCCGATATGCCCCCCGTACTGGTACCCACCACTCCTAGATATGATCTCCTCGTTGCTAAGATAGGATCAGGCATAGTCAAGGTCTCTAACGCAGACAGCCCTGATGCTGTAGACCTCTCGAGGGTCCCAGAGGGTACGACACTACTTATCGAGGCGACACCTAGTGCTGGCACCTCTCTCACGGCGCTCACAGTAGATGGTGTGGACATCCTTCGGGACAAGCGCTTTACCGTGCGTCAGAATGGTCTGATTGTGGCAACCTTTGGTACCTCCTCTCCAGAGCCTCTTTACAAAGTGTCTGTGCGCTGTACACCGGCAGATGGTGGTACGGTACAGCTCTTAGGAGCTGACGACCTGGAGCAAGTCCCAGAGGGGACAACACTTCAGGTGGTAGTCAAACCTGCAGAGCACTTTGAGCTAGACGCTCTCACAGCAAATGATGACGATATCCTCTCCTCCAAGCAGTTTGTCGTCATAAGCGACACAGAGGTACACGCCACCTTTGTAGACCATACGGGAGTAGCCCACATCGATGCTAAGCAGCGGGGTGTCTACCCCAACCCTGCGACAGACTACATTACGATTCGTACGGATGAGGAGGCTGTTATCGAGCTTTTCGCCTCTGATGGACTGCTCGTAGCCACTACTCGGGCGACCCGACCTGAGACCACCATCTCTGTCGCACAGCTCCCCGCAGGACGCTATATGGTACGCATCACACCACGAGAGGGTGAGACTAGCTTATACCCACTCATTATACAGTAACTCCGTCTGGTGAGTCGCTAAGCTCTCTGAGTGTGACTTGCAGCTACGGAGCAACCGAATAAACAAACCGTCGGGACGAATCTCATATTCGTCTCGACGGTTTTACATATAGAGACTGTTGCAAAAGTCAACAGTCTCACATAGATCGTAATCGCAGCTCGTCGTACAGAGCTATTCGCCAGACGCTTAATAGGCTGTCTTCTTGCACTGCTTGACTCACGAGCGAGATGATCCAGTACCTCAAAAATAGGAGTTTTCCGTTACCTGTGAGACTTGCAGAATCTAAGAAGGAATAGTGTGTCCCTTATGCCCTTTTTTTATTATCTTAGCCCTTTGAAGAGAAGAAGGTAAGTGAAGTAGCATTGTCTCTCCCTCTTCTTCGACTTCTATAGACACACGAAACATCGCATAAAGATAATTCAATCACTTACACTTAAACACATACGCTTATGAAACGAATGTTATCTATGTTAGCGTTACTAGGTACATTCCTGCTCTGGCCACTTATGGCGCAAGCGCAGGAGGTCACAGTAACCTTCGAACAGGTGGAGCACTGCACCATCACAGGCTTTTATGACAAAGGCGAATTGGTAGAACTCCAAAGTGGAGATAAGGTGTCCCGCTACACGATGGTCATGTTTGTCGCAACGGCAGACGAGGGATATGAAGTTACGCACTATATCTTCAATGGAGAGGAAGTAGAGAATACTTCCTCTAAAGGTCTAGTAAAGGCGGTTTCAGAGGATATGACGGTTTCAGCACGAGTAGTTAAAAAAGAATCTACAGCTTGTGTCATAACCGTCGAGCAACCCGAGCATGGCACAATCGAGCTGCGAAAGGGGGCGAGTCAGTACGGAACCCCTCTCAACTCTGGGGGGCAAGTAGAGCCTGGGAGTCAGATTACTATGGTCATCAACCCAGACGCTGACTATGCTTTAGACTATTGGCTTGTTAACAATCAGCCTGTAGAGAAGGATACGGGATACTTCCCCAAAGTAAAGACGATCACAGTCTCAGAGGCTACAACTATCTCTGCGGTACTCAAAGAGGCTGGCAACTTAATCACCTATGAGCAGCCCGAGCATGGTACGCTCACAGTTACGTTAGCCTATCCTGTGAAGGATGTCCCATCAGGTACTCGTATCAAGGAAAGAGAGGGTATCAAAATCCAAGCGACTGTCAATGAGGGGTACGTATTCAAACACTTCCTCATCAATGACGAGGTAAAAGAACCTAACGACTTAAATAACCCCGTGTTATACTATTATCCAACGAAAGATGTGACAATTAAGGCGGTTATTGAGAAGTCCGAGCCTTGCGTCGTCACCATCACGCCATTTGAGCATGGCTATCTAAAGGTGACTTACGGCTCTTATCTGAATCCGACAGTTGTACAGAGTGGCAACGAGGTCCCCGTAGGGACGGAGCTACGTGTAGATGCTTATCTAGACGAAGGGTATGACTTAGACTACTTCTTAGTCAATGATGTACAGACGCCTTCGGAGTCGACCGAGTATCCTGGGATCAAAGTCAAAGCCACGTCTTCTCTTACGCTATCTGCCGTTGCTAAGGCTACAGCAGCACCTGCTGGTTGCACTGTCACGCTAGGTGAGTTCTCCGCCGCTCAGGGCTTCTTCTATGCATACTATGGTAGCGACACGACCCCCGTGAAAAGTGGAGACGTACTACCCATCGGTACAGTGGTTAGCTTCCAGGTAGACGCTGAGGGTGGCTATGAGCTAGACTATTGGCTGGTCGATGACGTTAAGTCTGACGACACAAGCAACCCACTCGTTATCACACTCTCTAAGGATGTCAAGGTACTTCCTGTCATGAAGAAAAAGGAAGAGCCACAGCCCACACAGGGTGTCATCACGATGATACAGCCTAAGGATGATCAGGGTAAGGAGATAGGCTTCCTAGCTGCTTCTTACTATGATGATGATCTATACGAAGATATCGCTGTCACTGATGGCATGGGCGTAGATCTTGGTACGACCATTACATTCCTCGTTACGCCTGAAGAGGGCTACGAGATGGACTACTGGATGATCAACGATGCCCGTCAAGAGCTAGATAGCGAGACGCCTAATCAGACTATCATCACCGTCGAAGGCGACCTTGAGGTAGAGCCTATCCTCAAGTCAACGGCTGCACCTGTCGAGAAGGTACGCCTCTCTGTCCAGGAGGAGGGTGTAGGTGGCTTTGCGATGGTTCGGTATCAGACACCTGGTAGCACCACTTGGGAGAAACCAGCTGAGGGTACCAACCCAACGCTAGACCTGCCTATCGGCACGAAGGTGAGAGTCTTAGCAAACATTTCTATCGATGGAGCTACCGTCGCCTTCACACACAATGGTAACCCAGTAGCTGCTGACCAGCTCACAAACGAGGGACTAACGTACGAGTTCACCCTAGAGGCTGCAGCTGATATCAAGGTTATCTTCACGGAGGGTGTCATAGGCTTCCAAATCTTCTACGACTGCGATAAGCACGCTACAATTACTGGGACAGCAGACGGTGAGCCTTTCACAAGTGGGGATAAGCTTCCTCTGGGTGCACGTGTCGAGCTGACCGTAACACCTGAAGATGGCTATGAGGTCAAGGATTGGCTTGATGATGACTTTGAGCTTATCAAAGGCACTGAGTACCAGAATCCTTACACCTTCACAGTCGATGGCTCTGTAAATGTATTCGCTGAGATCCAGAAGAAGACCACAGCTTTCGTCAAGGTTAGCTATGAGGGAACTGGTGGATACCTTGAGACGAAGTATGTCGAGCCTAACGGCTCTGGCAATCCTCAGAGCATCTTTGGCGACAAGCGTATACCGCTAGGCAGTGTCGTCACGGTAAAGGCTAAGTTCTTTATGACGGGTGACTATCTAGTAGCTTATACGAACAATGGCGAACCCGTTCCCGCTGAGGCACTCACGGAGGATGGACTCGTCTACACGTTTACCGCCAATGAGGATGCTGATGTACACGCAGTCTTCTCCGAGAAGCCTGCTCCAGCAGTAGACTACACCATCACCTTTGAGGCTGGTGAGGGCGGTACCGTAACGGCTACGGTCGATATGGAGCCAATCGAGAGTGGCGCCAAGATCGCTGCTGGTACGAAGATCAAGATCCTCGCAACGCCTGATGAGGATTACGAGATCGATGAGTGGCTAGTCGATGGTGAGCCTGTTGCCAACACGGGTCTCAACTTCTACTACCTCAGCCTCTCTAAGGATACCAACGTCAAGGTAACCTTTAGATCTACAAAGCCTGAGGAGTACGCTGTCACCGTAGGTCCTGTCCTGCCAAGCGCAGAGGCTGGTACGGTACAGCTCTTCAAGAAGAATGGCGATGCCTTCGAGAGTGGCAAGAGCGTCCTCACAGGCACCGAGATGTATGTTGAGGTGAAGCCGGCTGACAAGTATGAGCTGGAGAGCCTTCAGGTCAATAATGCAACGCTCAAGGTCGGTGATGAGAACCTTGTCAACCTACCTGACGGAGGATACAAGTTTGCCTTTATGGTCACCGAGGATATCACGATCCAGGCAACCTTCAAGCTAGGCGGAGCAGTCGAGCAATTGACCGCAAGCCAGATCATCGCTTACGTGACAAATGGTGGCACACGCCTAGAGATCGCCGGTGCTGCCGAGGGTACCGAGGTACGTATCTACGACTACACGGGTCAGCTACTGCTCTCCAGCACAGAGCATGCGCTAGACATCAGCGCACTGCCCGCAGGTAGCTACATCGTCCTCGTGGGCAACTACACGACACGCATCGTCAAGTAAGCAGATCGTGTCGCCGTCCACCAATGGACTCTAGTACGACGCACCCGCTAGGGACGTAGTACAGTAAATACTTCTCGAGGGAGGTCTCCGCACATTGTCGGTGGTCTCCCTCGTCGCTTGATGAGGCTGCAAGGATGCAGGCAGTTGACTGTTGACTAGAGAACCTAGTGCTACTAGTGCCACTAGAGACTAACCTCTAATCTCTAACTCGATAGCTACGTGTAAATCAGCTTTTTCTGAAAAGCAGTCCGACATTCGCCGAAAAAAGTTGGCCAAACATTTGGTGGATTGGAAAAGTTGATGTACCTTTGCACTCGCAACTCAAAAGAACGGGGTTTCGGAAGTGTCTGAGCCTTATGAGTGGTGAGCAGGTTTTTGATGTTAAGAGCATCGCTGGGCGCGCCTATATATAATATAATAGGTGTAAGACGCACGAGCGAGGCGCTCGAAAAAAAACTTCTCCGAAAATTTGGTGGATTCAAAAAGTTGTCGTACCTTTGCATTCGCAACTCCAAAGAAAGGGTGGTCGGAAGTGTCCGATACATGGTTGGAGCTTGGTGGCGATGATAGTTGATCGAAACGCTTGTGGAGTCTATATGATGGCTCGCTTGCCAGGTTGATTTAGAGGCTCAATGAAGCACTTGCACGTATGAGTGTTCATCGACTGACAAAAATCGATCGGCAAAAAAACTTCTCCAAAAATTTGGTAGTTTCAAAAACTTGTCGTACCTTTGCACTCACAACCCACAAGAAAAGGCGGTTCGCTCTTCACGTGTGAAGAGGTCTTGAGCTGGGGCTTCTAAAGAGAGGTTATTCTTGCGGGGATTACAGAAGCGATCTTTGATATATTTCATAACTAAGCAATCAAAGTGTAGTGATCTAGAGTTTTTGAACTCTAGAGAAAGCAATACCTAAGACAATCAAATCTAGGTCTACACTGCGAGGACAATAAGCATAATAGCACAATAATCATCTTAGAGACAAGGCTTGCGGTGGCGAAAGCTACTGATATAGGGTCTTGTGTTATAACACAGAGAACAAACAAACAAAATACTAACAATGGAGAGTTTGACTCTGGCTCAGGATGAACGCTAGCGATAGGCTTAACACATGCAAGTCGAGGGGCAGCGAGATGTAGCAATACGTCGTCGGCGACCGGCGAATGGGTGAGTAACACGTATGCAACTTACCTCTTAGAGGTGAATAACCCGATGAAAGTCGGACTAATACACCATATACTCCTTGGGTCACATGAATTGAGGAGGAAAGATTTATCGCTAAGAGATAGGCCTGCGTTCCATTAGCTCGTTGGTAAGGTAACGGCTTACCAAGGCAACGATGGATAGGGGGACTGAGAGGTTGACCCCCCACATTGACACTGAGATACGGGTCAAACTCCTACGGGAGGCAGCAGTGAGGAATATTGGTCAATGGGCGAGAGCCTGAACCAGCCAAGTCGCGTGAAGGAAGACTGCCCGCAAGGGTTGTAAACTTCTTTTGTATGGGATTAAAGTCGTCTACGTGTAGACGTTTGCAGTTACCATACGAATAAGCATCGGCTAACTCCGTGCCAGCAGCCGCGGTAATACGGAGGATGCGAGCGTTATCCGGAATTATTGGGTTTAAAGGGTGCGTAGGTTGCAAGGGAAGTCAGGGGTGAAAAGCTGTAGCTCAACTATGGTCTTGCCTTTGAAACTCTCTAGCTAGAGTGTACTGGAGGTACGTGGAACGTGTGGTGTAGCGGTGAAATGCATAGATATCACACAGAACTCCGATTGCGCAGGCAGCGTACTACATTACAACTGACACTGAAGCACGAAAGCGTGGGTATCCAACAGGATTAGATACCCTGGTAGTCCACGCAGTAAACGATGAATACTAGATCTATGCGATATACAGTATGGGTCTAAGCGAAAGCGATAAGTATTCCACCTGGGGAGTACGCCGGCAACGGTGAAACTCAAAGAGATTGGCGGGGGTCCGCACAAGCGGAGGAACATGTGGTTTAATTCGATGATACGCGAGGAACCTTACC
>UQDF01000012.1 GCA_900539765.1 uncultured Porphyromonas sp.
GAAGTTTTTTTCCTACATTTGTAAGTGTGTTGCACTTGACACTGGAATGTGCGCTTATCGGGTGGCTCTTGAAGGTAGTTGCTGGTTGCCAAGATTTTTGTACCTTTGTCGTCAGCTTTGCGTAATCTCTGACAGGAAGAGAGACCGAGCCACTAGATTTGGGTCTCGCCAGTCGCCTGTGTATATTACGTTTAGCTCATAGCTAATCAAAAAAGTAATACAACATTATGGACTTTATCAAGCTAGTCGAAGAAGACTTTAAGAGTGGCAAGCAGCTACCTAAGTTTGCCCCTGGTGACACGATTGTCGTGGACTACCGTATTAAGGAGGGTAACAAGGAGCGTATCCAGAAGTTTCGTGGTACGGTCATCCGCATCAGCGGTCATGGCGACCAGCGTCGCTTCACCGTGCGCAAGATCTCAGATGGTGTGGGCGTAGAGCGTATCTTCCCCTTCAACAGCCCCTTTATCGAGGAGATCCACGTAGAGCGTCACGGTAAGGTACGTCGCGCTAAGCTCTACTACCTACGTGAGCGTCGTGGTAAGGCTGCTCGCATTCGTGAGCGTCGTACGCTATCAGCTAGCGTTAAGTAAGCGACACGTTAGCTCAAAGACAAACAAATAAAGAGAGGCATCCCAATGCGGGGTGCCTCTCTTTAAGTTATTAGAGGTTAGAGATTAGAAACTAGAGATTAGAGCGGAGGTATTATCGAACGACCCTGACGGGGACGAATCCCGCACTTAGCTCTGTGGTAGCTCTGCAGCGACCTTGCTCAGCTCCTCCTCGAGGTCGAAGGGAATATGCTCTCCACGCTCGAAGGAGGCAAAGAGCTCACTGTTGAGACTCTTATACTCTGGGATCGCCTTCTTGAGTAGATAGACGACTCCGTTGACATCACCCTGTCGTGCCAAGCGCTTGAAGAGCAGAACCATCTGGTGGATTCGCTCGAACGACTCCTCACGGGTCTGTACAATGTGAATCTTATTGTGTGCCGTGGGAAGGTCTTTTTCCTTATCGTGGATGGTCTCTTCGTAGAGCTTCTCACCAGGTCGTAGCCCCGTGTAGACGATCTTGATGTCCTTGCCAGGCTCGTAGCCCGCTAGGCGTATCATGCGCTCAGCGAGGTCGGCGATCTTGACGAGATCTCCCATATCAAAGACAAAGACCTCACCTCCATGCGAGAGCATACTAGCCTCTAAAACTAATTGGCTAGCCTCGGGGATAGTCATAAAGTAACGCTCGATGCGTGGATCGGTGACGGTGAGGGGACCTCCACGCTGTAGCTGCCCCTTGAAGGTGGGGATGACGGAGCCGGCTGAGTTAAGCACATTGCCGAAGCGGGTTGTCGCAAAGCGTGTTGGCACAGTCGTCTGCACTTCTCCACGCTTGATCGCTAGGTCTAAGCTCTGGACGATCATCTCGCAGAAACGCTTTGTAGCTCCCATGACGCTACTGGGATTGACCGCCTTGTCTGTCGATAGCATAACCATCTGATCGACACCATACTCGAGACATTTGCTCGCAATATTGAAGGTGCCGATGATGTTGGTGGCAACCGCTTCACAGGGATTCTCCTCCATGAGTGGAACGTGCTTGTAGGCAGCTGCGTGAAAGACTTTGTCAGGGTGGAACTTACGCATAACAAAGTCTAGTCGCTGAGGATTGCGTATGTCACCCATAATAAAGGCGAAACGTCCATTTGGATAGTCCCGTTGTAGCTCTAGACGAAGCTCGTGCATAGGGGTCTCTGCTATGTCAAAGAGTACGATCAGCTGGGGCTCTAGTCGAGCGAGCTGACGGACGATCTCACTACCGATAGAGCCTGTCGCTCCAGTCACGAGGATAGTCTTGTCGCATAGTGCCTCCGAGATAGGCTTCATATTGAGAAAGATGGCCTCACGACCCAGTATATCCTCGATCTGTATCTCTCCGATGGGAGGACGACTATCTACGTTGAGTATGCGTCGAGGCTCCTGATCAACGAAAAGTCGGATCTTGCGGTCTATGCAGATTGATGCATAGACCGCATTCTCGTGCAGTACATCATAACCTGAGAAAAGGAGGGTGGAGATGTGATACTTATCCAGTAGAGCGGAGAAGCTGGTGGTGTCTGGAGTATAGAAGATTGGTTTGCCACCGATGGTCATACTTTTAGTCGGCTGCTCGGTCTCAACGAAGCCAACTACGTAGAACCCCTTGCCTTGATAGGAGTTGGAGAGCTTGTCGGCAAGCTGCGAGGATCTATCGTTGACACCAAAAATAAGGGCTGGCGTACGATTGACTGAAAAAGAAGCTCCATTGATGAAGCACCAAATAGCTTGTACGATAGCCCTAAACCCAATCAAGAAGAAGAGAGTGAAGAGCATATCGAGTATAAAGTACAAAACACCCAAAAGCCACTCTCTCGACAGAACACCCAAGACTAAGGCTAATACAACCGATTTGCTTAGAGATAACCATAGATAGTTAAAGCCATTAGAGAAGGTGCGGATGCGGATGATCCCCTTATAGACAGGAAAGAGGAGCAATGCTAGCATTGAGATCCCCAGCGATAAGATAATGAAAGAAAGGGTCGGATGGGCAATCCCTGTATACTCGATGACGGACTGATGAAAGTAAACTCCCGTAAACGTCAATAGAGCATAGCTAGCCATAAAGACGGCACTTAGAGAGGCGATGACGCTCAGAAGCAAGTCGATGAGAGCGATGAAGCGGTAGTTGACGTAACGACTACCTAAGCACTTGCGGAGGAACTCTTTTATCTTCACGATTACCAAGCTTTTAAGGTTAGTTTTGCGGGGGCAGACTTGCATAAGCGGGAGAAATGTACTGTTTTTCTGTCTAACTTTACTACGCGTGTTACTCTAACTATAAGTGTATTATTCGAGTGAAGCTACGAGCGTCTGATTGTTGCTTATAAGCGAGCGTATAGGCTCTCTGTAGCGAGCATAAGTCTTGGCAGAGGAGATTGTCTTACGGAAGAAGTCAATCCGATGAGTATCTGTGCCTACAAAGTTATAGAATCCACGCTCTAGGAGCTGCTGAGCACGCTTCTCGACCTGCTCTCCATACATACCTGTGAGGCTGAAGAGGTTGAGCTGAAAAGCACAACCCGCTCCTCGCAGGCGACTATACTCCTCATCGCCCATATAGAGGTATCGCTCTGGATGAGCTAGCATCGGGATAGCCCCTGCCGAGATGACAAGCTGGATGAGCCTGTAGAGATCTAGAGGAGCACCTACGAACGATGTCTCTATGAGCAGGTACTTACTGCTGCCCAGTGTGAGAAGAGGCTTGGTAAGCTGCGTCTCAAAGCCTTCGTCCATCATATATTCAGCTCCGAGCGTAAGTGGCACGCCTAGATCTGACAGGTCTGGGAGTATTCGTTCTAGTCCTTGCTGGAGTGTATTGCTGTCGTTGTGCGGATAACGTCTGTAGATATGTGGCGTGGTGATGATGCGCTGGATGCCGATAGAGCGCATCGCCTCGATCAGCTGTCGGGATTCGTCTAGCGACCGACTGCCGTCATCGACCGCAGGGATGAGGTGACAATGTATGTCTGTCATACCTTCGAGCCACCCCGCCGAGATGATGTCTACCTTTTTACGCTTTGTAAGCCACCACATAATATCTAGAGATCTATCGTAGCGATGGTTTGTTTTTTACTCCTTTTCACTGCCATAGCTCCCATAGCCGTAGCTCCCATAACTATATCCATAAGAAGAGGCTCCTACACCTGCATCATTAAGTACGATACTGAGTCCCTTGAGACGCTTCTCGACATAGAGCTTCTCCAACTCAGGCAGAAGACGGCGTGGTAAGTGATTCTCTCGGACGACCATAATGGTGATATCCGTCAGATGACTGATGACACGGGTGTCAGCGAGGTTGAGGACAGGTATGGTGTCCAATACTACATAGTCAAAGGCACCATCGGCGTATTGTAATAACTCCTCAAAGCGTGACGACATCAGTAGCTCCGTGGGATTGGGAGGCACGGGGCCACTAGGCACGACACGTAGCATCTCGGATTGGGCTGTGGAGCAGATGATCTGCTCTGGGTTTATCGTACCATCGGAGAGATAAGAGGTGAGTCCTAGCTGTCCCGCATGGTGCATACCGATAGCCTTAGAGAGCGTATTCTTGCGAACATCACAATCTATCAGCAATACGCGATTGCCTGCTTGCGCTATGCTCAACGCTAGATTGGAAGAGGAGAAAGTCTTTCCTGATCCTGGTATCGCAGAGGTGATCAAGATGCGCTTGACTTGCTGCGTACTATTGGGCTTCAAGAAGGAGATGTTGGAGCGTACGACTGTAAAGGCCTCAGAGACTACGCTACGTCTGTGATGCCCGACGATAAACATACGAGCTGCTTGGTCTATAATCTCGTTTCGCTCCTTAGTGCTTAGCCCTACGAGCTGATCTTGTATCTGCTCCTCAACCTGCTTGATATGCTTTTTTGAAGCCTTATAGTGAGGTATCTCGCCTAGTATGGGGATAGATGTGTAACGCTCTATGTCTGACTTACCCCGTAGCCTATTATTAGCAATGCTACGTATATATAGTACTGCCGTTGGGATCAAAAGTCCGAGCAGACCAGCCGCTAACATAATGATTGGGACACGCGGGCTGACAGGCTCGGTAGGTCCTGTAGGCGTTTGGATGAGACGAGCGTTAGACTCGGCAGCTTCGATAGAGAGTGCGTTCTGCTCTCGTACGTTGAGGAGGAAGAGGTAGAGCTCCTCCTTGATCTTCTGCTGTCGGTAGATACTGCCCACGATACGCTCCTGCATAGGCACGGAGGTGATACGCCCCTTGTAGCTAGACTGCTCGGAGAGTATGCCTCGTCGCTCTACTTCGAGAGTCGACAAGAGGTTGTCTATGGAGGTGATGATAGAGAGTCTCTGTGCCGCGAGCTGTGTGTTAAGCTCCTGAACGAGCGGGTTCTGGCTACTAGAGTTAGCTTGTAGCTGATCACGCTTGAGCAGTAGCTCGTTGTACTTAGCGATAGCCGCTTCGATGGCTGGAGAAGCAATGCCCACGTTGGCTGGGATGAGAGACTCCATTTGATTCTTGTCCCTGAGGTGCCCTCGGACAAACTGAGCGATGGAGATTCTGTTGTTTAGCTCGACGAGACGCACGCTGATCTCCGAACTACCTTTGATATACTCCTGCGCTTCGGCCTGTATGTCGGCAATCTGCTGCGACTGCTTGAAGTCTTCGATCTCAGCATCGACCTGCCCCAGCTCGGAGCTGATGATAGCTAGACGATCATCAACAAAGCGCTGAGTACTCTCTGCTATCTTAACCTTGTCTGAACGCTCCAACTCTGTGTAAACAAGGATGAGTGTGGAGAGAAAGTCTTCAGCTAGTAATGGATTGCCCGACTGTATGGTGAGCTTGATGACAGATGCGTCTTTCTGCTGGAGAGATACTTGAAGAGCCTTCATGTAGTTGCGTACGACCGCATTGAAGTTGTCCTTCTGCACCTTCAGTACTTCATAGCTCGGGAAGTTGCTGTAATATGGCGTAGCCTCTACAACGACCTTGCCAATGGGCGTAGCGATGGTATCTCCTAGCGGTGCGACGATAGTCTCTTGCACCTTGCCAAGCAGTGAACTCTTAATGTCGTAGAGTAGCACTTGGTTGTTTGTATCATTGTCAGGCTTGACACGGAGGCTGATCTTTTCGTCTGGGTCAGCATTGACAAAGCGGATAGATACGGGCGACTGCTTGTAAAGATCTTTCTCCCGCAGCCCTGCGTCATAATGGTACTGCACGTCTAGCCCCAAGCGACGTACGGTCTCGCTGACGACACGCTCGGTACCTAAGATGATGATTTGGTTGGAGACATCATCGTTGTAGGAGTGCTTGTCTCCTGTAAACTGTGCTAGTCGCTCTATGGCGGAGTTGATCGAAGACTCACTTTTGATCAAGAGACTCGCAGACCGACTATATTGATGGGGGGAGGACTTGACGTAGAGAAATCCTAGAATGAGACAGACGAGGAGTGATAGAAGTATAAAGAGCCAGTTGGCCTTGAGAATCATCAGAATGTCTCGTAGGGAGAACGTGCTGATCTCCTCCGAGGAGCGTATAGGCTCCTGCTGGGTAGAAGCTGTAGAATATTCCATTCTAATAAACCGTGCTGAGTATAGTGGGGATCAGAAGAGATTACTTCTTCTGGTTAGCTATAATCGTGAAGACAAAGGTTGTCAAAGAGGTTGCGGTACTGACCACACTGAGCCAAGTCCCTACGTTGTTGTTGGGGTTAATGCTAGCAGTTTGAGCTTTGGCATTGTTTGGCTCCACATATACGATGTCTCCCTGACGGAGGAAGTAGCAGGGCGACTCAAATATATCGTTGCTACGTAGATCGTGCGCGAGGATGTATCGTTCACCATTAATCTCTCGTATGACTAACACATTATCTCTGCGACCTTGTATGGTTAGATCACCCGCCATGGCAATAGCGTCTAGGATGGACACCTGATCACTCACCATAGGGAAGCGACCTGGACGAGCCACTTCACCCAGGACAGAGATCTGAGCATTGAGTAGAGAGACCGTGACGGTGGCATCATTGAGAAGACCTTGGTTTCGGAGAGCCGTAGCAATCTTCGTGTTTAGCTCATTGCGAGTTAGTCCCTCAGCTTTGATGCGTCCTAGTGATGGAAATGTGACGTAGCCCTCATCGTCCACCATATAGCCCTGCTGGGTGTTAGACGCTGAGATGCCGAAAGCATTATAGTATCCGACCATCGGAAGGTTAAAGGGCTCCGAGAGCTCTCGGCTCTTGGAGTTGACTGTGATGCCGAGCATATCACCCTTGGCAATACGTAAGACGGGGACATTATATTGGCTCAGAGAACCCATGGAGGCATCTTGTAGGTAGACAACATCTTTGCGTGATGCGCAAGAGGTCGTTGCGACAAGGATCAAGGTCATAAGTAGACCTCCGAGGGGGTATGTATAGGTGCGAAATATTGAATTCATTCTTGAGTAGATGCGTTTCATATTGTCTTGAGAATCCGTATATAGACCAGGTAGAGAAAGGTATATCCTCACCTCAACCATCTTCTCTTTGGAGCATCACTTTCCACTCCTTAAGTTAAGTCAAGGGCAAAGATACTTATAAAAAGTGATTCAAGAGACTTTTTTCTTGCGACAAGATACGTCCTCTCTATATCAAGGCGTTCTGTAGGAAGTCCAAGGAGTCTGCTCGATGTTGTGCCATCTGCTCTGCTATAGCCTGTATATCATAGCGCTTAGGCGAGCGGATCAATTCGTACGCTCCCTCCTGCTGGCTCTCCAAGCCGAAAGCCTTGATAAGCGAGTCAAAGCGACTGCAACCGCCACGGCTATTGACGATAGCCACAAAAGGCTTCCCAAAGATGAGTGAGAAAGCAACACCGTGAAAGGAGTCTGTCACCACACACTGTGCGTTGAGGATCCCCTCGAGCCACGACTCTACGGGAGGTAAGATGCACTCCTCCAGGCTCTCGCCTCGTGCGGTCCAGTGACGCCACGGAGAGAAGAGCTGGTAGGTCGTATGGTGCGACTGCGCTACCTGCTGAGCCAGTGCCTCCTTGTGCGGTGTGTCGGTAAGCATATAGGCAAAGAGTTCATTCGAAGGCTTCTCCCGCAATCCAAATAGATCTATATACTCCTCCTTCGTGAGGAGCATCGTCGGGTCTAGCACCCATTGAGCGGAAGCGCCGAACCGCTGCTCCAAGATCGGCACGGCAGAGTGCTCTCGCACGGATATCGCTACAAAGTGGCTCAAGAGCTCACTATAAAGAGCCGTTCGCTCGGGAGCAATATCGATCGGATCCACACCAAAGGAAGCAGCATAGGCAATGCGTCGCACGGCATCTGTCTCAGGAATAAAGCGAAAGAAGTAGTCATCGAGCATCGGGACAAATTCTTGTCGCCACACCTGATCACTCCCCACGATATAAGCATAAGCAGGTTGCTGATGGTAGTACTCCCGTAGCTGGGTAGCACTGCGGAGTGGTGGTGAGAGCGTGATGTGCTGCTGTACGAAGCGTGATGTGTGCTGCAGCACGATACGCTCCGCCCGCTTAGACTGGTCGTAGGGGATCTGCTTTAGTGCTAGGAGTCGTGACTTAGCCCATCGCCTTAGCGGAGAGCGACGGTCGAAGGGTATGTCGAGCGTCACAGGCTCATAACCCATCTTGCGCAAAGCTTGCTGCAATGCATATGCCTGCATGATACCTCCGTAGTTAGCCCCTAGAGGGTGGGTCAATATATGGATCCGTTTTGTCGTCATCATGCTTAGTCTAGTCAGTCGTTGGGGGCTTGTCGCCTTTTAGAGAGATGCAGATAGCTCTTGACGAGTCGCTTTTCTTCGGATGTTAGCGAGAGCGTTAAGATCACTACGGCACACAGCCCACCGAGTAAGATAGAGGCGATCAAGAGTCCCCAGATAGAGCCGACGTAGGGGAGCTGGTGCCGATAGAGGTAAGCTCCTAGCAGCATGACTATGGTCGGGGGTAAGATGGGGAGCACCACACGCTTGAGGTAGTAGCCGATGCCTAGCGCATGATACTTGTAGGAAAGTATCAGACGCACCGCTAGGCACGATATAGAGACTACTATATTAATGTATACCGAGTACTCTGGGGGTGCACCTAGCCAGAAGGCGAGCATAGAGAGCGGTAGGATCATGATGATCATACTCCCGACCAGCACTTGGTAGGTTCGTACACGTCCTGTCGCTTGAACGCCTGTCATCAGCGCCCCCGAGAGACTCTCTATGAGCAGTACGATGAGCGTCAGCTGGAGAAGTAGCGAGGCATACTCTGGCGGCTTGACCAGCCATAAGCGAAGTAGTAGATCTAGGTCTAACGCAAAGGGAATCACCACGCAGAGCATCAGCAGGTAGGAGATCTTAGCACTGGCGCAGATGAGCTTGTGGAGGTAGTCATACTCCTGAGCAGCGTACGACTTGATGATCTGCGGATTAGCCGCCATCTGGTAGTTATTGGCAAAGGCTATCAGTGCACTGCGCACTGAGTTGACAATGCCAAAAGCAGCGTTCAGAAGTGGTCCGAAGAAATAGTTATAGACGATGTTGATGCCCTGCGTCTGCGCCACAGCAGCTAGATTGCCAAAGAGGTTCCACCCTGAGTAGGCCAGTATCTCTCGATAGGCCGCTCTCTCTCGTACCCAGCGAAAGTGTACCTGACGAAAGAGCCGTCTCGTACTCCCCACATAGCAGAGCGCCATCACGCCACTGACAGCAAGGAGCAGGATCGGATAGAGGAGGAGTTGATCGCCAGCGTAGCTCTTGAGGAGTAGCACGGCACCAAGCCGCAGAGAGATGTCCACGATGCTGAGCAGAGCAAAGAGATTCATCCGTTCGTGTGAGACGATGAGGCTCTGGAGCGGGGTGAGCAGCATATTGATCACAAAGGTCCCCAAAGAGATGAAGTAGATCCATAGTGCCACCGTCATACGCTCAGGCGGTGCCACGAGTTTGTTCGGCACGTACCATAGCCCGAAGGGGATAGCGATAGCACATACCAGCAAGACCAGCAGTAACTGCACCACGATCGAGACACTGTAGACGCGCCCTACGCCAGAGTCGTTGCCTCGTCCCAACTCGTAAGAGTAAAAGCGCTGTGTGGCGGAGACCATCGCTCCATTGATAAAGCCAAAGGCGGTCACAAGGCTCCCTACCACTTGGTAGATACCAAATTCCTCTGCACCGAGCGCTGCTAGGAGTACACGGGAGATGTAGAGCGAGAGAAGGGTGACCACCGCCATACGCACAAAGAGAAAGAGCGTATTGCGGGCGATACGCTGTGAGCGAGACGATGGCATAGCGTGCCCATCGGTAGTCTTGTCGTGTAGCTCTTGTGCCATAGGATCTGCTGAGCGGTGAGGCACGACTCATCAGAGAAAGAGCCACACCAGTGCAAAGGTAATGAAATCACACGATCAGCGACTGGCTCTCTGCTACGCCTCTACTCCGCAAATCCCACGAGTGTCCCTTTGTCGTGACGCACAGCTCGGACGCAGACTGCCGGTGCGTCCGTTGTATCAAAGCGTTGTGTCAAATTGAGACGAGTAACCCGCCTCTAATCTCTAATCTCTAGATTGCTCACGTGGCTATTTTCAAATCTCCACGTGGGCAAAAGAAAATTCTTCGGACTTATCGATCGACTCCTCCGAAGTTTCATTTCGTCCCTACGTGGGGACGATTTGATCCCTCAGTAGGGAATAGAAAATCCCTACGTGGGGAAATTCAAATCCCTACCGAGGAAGTTGCGCCTCCTGACGGACCACGCTACAAGACTCACACTGCAACCGCCAGCCCCGTACGATCTCCCTTTGCAACAATCGGCGCGTTAAGCCGTCTTTACAATAGAGTGTATTAGTAAACAATTAGACTTCCACACTATGAGTAGCAAAAACTACCTCCGTTTGTGGGGAGCGATCGCACTCCTCCTCATCACCGCAGGCGCACTGCGTGCGCAGACCATCACAATCCAGGGGCGAGTACTCGCCAGTAGCGACTCGACTGCGCTCATTGGGGCTAGCGTCGGGCTATTTGACGACAAGGGGCAGCTCACTACAGGTGTCTCGACAGAGAGCGAGGGGCAGTTTGTCCTACAAGCGGATCCTCAGGTGGCTAGAGAGCTGCGGATCAGTAGCGTAGGCTACACACCGATAACCATCGAGATAGCGGGCGATGCGCAAGGAGTGATCGCTCTCGGCACGCTCTACATGTCTGAGGATAGTCAGCTACTAGACCAGGTGGTGGTGCAGGGGGAGCGAAGCCGTGTAGACAAGATGCTACTCTTCCCCAAGCAGGCAGAGCTGGCGCGTAGTCAGGACTTCCTCAGCTTGCTACAGACTATGCATCTACGTGGTCTGACCATTGACCTGATGAACAAGCAGGCGACTATCCGTGGCGGGGCGGTGCAGTGGCAGGTCAATGGTGTACCTCGCACGATAGAAGATGTGCAGAGCATCGATCCTAAGCGCATCCTGCGCATTGAGTACTCTGATATGGTCTCAGCGCGATACACCGATCGGGGCGTCGGGGGCATCGTCAATGTGATCCTCAAGGAGCGTCTGCATGGAGGCTCCGTCTGGGCGCAGGTGGAGTCGGCACTGACGACAGGCTTTGTCAATGGAGCTTTGGGGGCTCGCTATGATCGGGGACGTCACTCCTTTACGCTCGACTACAACAATGGCTTCCGAAACTACCGCAAGCGCTTTGCCTACCTAGAGACGAAGTACATAGCTCCGCACCAGGAGCTGATCCGCACGGAGACGCCTGAGGCTAGCCCCTTTGGCTATATGGTTCAGGACCTTAACCTCTCCTATTTATATAAGCCCAGCGAGCGACAGCAGTTTAGTGCTACGCTACGCAATGAGTTCGTCAACTACCACAACAACTCCACCTCGCAAATAACGCAGAGCGACAGCGACCCCTTCCATAGGGAGTCTAGCGTCAAGGAGCGTAGCTACACGCCGGCACTCGACCTGTACTATGCCAATATGCTGAGCAATGGGGGCAAGCTAGAGGTCAATCTCGTAGGCTCTTATAGCGGTGGCCATCGAGACTTCTCGCTACAAGATCAGAAGCCCACGCAGCTGCGTGAGGTGCAGAACTCTGTCGACGTGAGCCGCACGGCCCTCATTGGGGAGCTGGTCTACAACCATCCTTTCAGCAGTCACTTCACGCTCGCCACAGGTTTGCAACATACGACCGCTTACTCGCTCAATAAGTATGTCGAAGTAACGGACAATTTGCTGGAAAACAACAGCTACCTCTTTGCCAATGCGCAGGGACAGCTCGGTAAGGTGCAGTACAGTATCGGTACGGGTGCCAAGCTCTTTGTCGTGCAGGATGCGACCGACCGAAAGAGCTTCGTGAGGAATCAGAGTACGCTCTCGCTCTTCTACAGCCCAGTCAACCATCTGACGCTTGTCCTCAAGTCTACCTACCTGCCGACGCTCCCCTCGCTGAGTATGCTCTCACGGGTGCGACAGCGTGTGGACGACCTGATGGTGACGAGTGGCAATCCAGATCTCAAGGCGGCTCAGTCGCTCTACAACCGCCTCGGGGTGTACTACCAGACGGAGCTCTTGACGAGCAATGTAGACCTCTCAATAAACAATACGTGGTCGCCTATCCTCTGGGATGCAACCTACGATGCGACCGGCGGATACTTCCTCACGCGTGCTACGAATGGGCGCTACAATCGTCAGTATAGTATCTCTTGGCAGGGCGGGCTAAACAATCTGTGGAACTTCCTAACGCTGCAAGGCACCGTGCGCTACGATATATTTCGCACGCATACGGGTGTCGCCTCCTACAAGCTCAACAGTCTCTACTGGGATGCTAGCGTGATGATGAGCTACAAGGGGTGGACGCTCGGCTACGCCTATCTCCATCCGCAGTGGACCCTATCGGGTCATACGAAGTCGCTGGGCGAAAACTCCTCCCGTCTGATGCTCCTCTACAAGTATCGCGACTGGAACTTCTATGCGAGCTGCATATTCCCCTTTACGCCACGTGGCGCCGAGTACCGTAGCGAGTCTCTCTCGCCCGTCATACCCAGTACGAGCCACGTTTACATCCTAGACAACCGCAACATGGTGACCGTCGGGGTCTCTTGGCGCCTAAACTTCGGCAAGCAGCTTCAGCTCATCGACCGTACGCTCCAAAACAGAGACTCCAACGAGAGCGTCGTCAAGTAGAGGCTGTTGCAAAAGTCAACAGTCTCACAATCTTGCAAGATTGTCCAGACTTTGCAGAAAGGATGAAGCGCAAGGCGCTGAGGGTGAGGTCTGAAGGGAGCATACCTCCGTATGTGACCGAAGCCGAATCCCGAAAGCAACACAGCGATTCGCCTTTATGCAATAGTCTCAAGTATCGAGCGGGATACTGCACATCAATGCGTCGAGTAGCTCACTCCTTGTAACGCAACAACGGATGCCCAGACTGCTCTCTGGACATCCGTTGTCAAGTAAAGTAAGATAAGCTTAGTACAGCCTAGGGCACTAGTAGCTTATAGATATAGTATGCCCCCAGATGCTCTACACGTACTATGTAGTTACCGGACTGGAGTGCGCATGGATCGCATCTAAAGCCCTCTAGGCTCCATACCTCATACTGGTCGTACTCGCCGCCCTCAATCTGGAGACAGCCATGGTCTACAGATACACGATAAGCGTCGGCAGCAGTGGTAGGTCTCTCGACAGAGGCCCACTTGTCAAAGGAGAGCATGCGACTGTCTAGGACTGTCTTAGAGAAGAGCGATTCGTTCGATAGATCACGGCCGATGAAAGCTAGGATCTTCAGATTCTTTAGATCTCCCGTATAAAGCGTGTCTACATGGACGGTATAGCTCTTTGTAAACTTCTTCTGACTGTCAAACTCTATGGGGTCCCCAACGAAGTCGGTCAGAGAGCGTACGTAGACATTCTGATGTATATAGCTTTCTGGCGCGTTGAGCTGATCGTGAGGCTTCACCTGATCCTCAAAGAGTGACACAGTGATCCTCAGATCCTCGATGTTGAGATGCTGTAGCTCCTCGATGTCGACCTTAGCTTCAAAAGTCATAGGATCCTCAGTGGGTGTGAGCGTAAAGTCAAAGCGGTAGGGGGAGTAGGTTTCCTCGTCTAGCTGCTTGATACGATCTATCGTGTAGCCCTCGCAAGCATAGCTGAGGCGTGTGATGTCGTACGGGATTCTGTTGAGAGCTAAGTTTGGAGCTGCTTTAGAGTTGCGATACTTACTATAGAGCTCAGTCTCTGGAGTGCTAAAGGGGTCTCCATCGAAATGGTAGGCGCAGAGATTGACTTTCGTATCTGTTCCTTTGAAAGCCTCGAGCGTCGACTTAATCTCTTCGGTTCCATAGCCAACGAAAGGACACCACTCACCCGTCATATACTCAAGGAGGTGCTGGCGCTTAGGCTTGCCTTCAGGCTGATCGTAGAGGATGACTCCGCACTTGAGTTGCTCTGAGGCATAGTCGTTGTCAACGCCGTTGAGCTGCAATACCTGCAGCGTTATATCGCCACTTATCTCAGGGACTACCTCGAAAAAGAGCGTGTCCCTACGCCCCTTGGGGAGGTCAAAGTCGATAGTCTTCTCGATGGGTTGCTTGGTGACACCCGAGAGCTTGTAGGTAATCGACTTGATATCCTTAGAGCCCATATTGTGTAGGTAGTAGTAAGCCTTGACAGACTTACCCGCGGTGGCGTAAAAGTCTTTGGCGCGTAAGTACTCTACCTTGCCACGGCTCGCTGTCGAGACACCCTGCGGAGCTTGAAGATAGACATCCATCGCCCAGTTTTGTGCTACCTTAGTTTTGGACATGTCCATAACCCTCCCATTGTACCATAGGTGGCATCCCTTGGCATGAGGTGGAGTCTTATAGTCGATGCCTAAGTCCTGAGCAGCAGGTTCACACCACACCTTATACCCTATGAGGAGGGAGTCGAAAACCGAAACCTTTATTTCCTCATCCAGGGGGATGTAGTTATACCCGAAGTGTAGCGAGACCTGCTGAGAATAAATGTTCTTACCCGTACGCTTGTTGATGATAAAGAGCTCCCCCTCACGCTGCACCGTGTCTGATGCAAAGGTCATACAGGGTTCGACAGCGCGGATTGTATAGCCAGCAAATCCCTCCTCAGGCGTGATCAGAAGGCAGGGCCCATAGTAACCTGCATCGCGAAAGCCCATTCCGCTATTTGCTTGAGGTGTAATACGATTGGCATAGCTATAGCAGATGAAGTCTGACGTATCCGTTGTGGAGCCCGGATCTGTCACACTGCTCGTCGTCTGAGCAGTCAGTTGAGTCGTGATCACTCCTGCTAAGAGCAGCGAGAGCATGACTTGTAGTACTCTAGTTGCTTTTCCCATAAGCTGTTTTGAGATGAAATGAATAGTTACGCAAAGTGCCGTGTGTGCGACAAATGCAAAACATCCGCAAAGGTAAATAAAAACAGAAACATTGTAGGAGATCTGATGAACAAATCAGACAGATCAGGAGGATCTCTTTGTCGAGTGCCTGACTAGTCCCCAAAGCGTCTGACGCTATTTTTGTGGAGTATGAGCTCTTGTCTAGGTAGATATATTGTCTTATATTTGCCTGTGTCGGTATTGGCGCAAGAGTTGCTCCTTTGCCCTCTCTCTAGGAAATAGTTTAACCAGTAATAGAAGTACTATGAGGAATAATTTACGCTTTGTCCCGCTGCTGATTCTACTGAGCTTCGCTCTCGGAGCTTGTGATTCTGATAGCTGTAACGAGCCTATCTGTATAGCGGTGGCTCCCGCTGAGTTGACCCTAGAGGTGGGGGAGATGCAAACACTCTCTGTCTCTGTCGGGAAGAGCGCCCAGGGGCTAGAGGTCTCATTCACAAGTAGTGCGTCAGATGTCGCCACTGTTGATGCCAAAGGGTGTGTGACAGCCGTCAAAGTTGGCTCTGCTACCATCACCGCTCAAGTCGGATCGAGTACGACCTCAGTACCCGTGACAGTCATACCCAACAAAAACGACGCTCCGCAACAGTTGCCGCTGATTAAGTTTGATGTCACTTACGACGACTCGGGAAATATCTCTGATGAGGATATCCTAAACCACGAAAAGAGCCTCGGGCGTGAGTCTCGTCCTATCTTTTACTCAGAGACCATCGTCTACAAGGGGTTCGTAAATACGGATCTGAGTACGATCACGGGTGTGATATATGGTCTAGAGCTCGGAGACGGATCGAAGATAGTCGTGGCGTACGGTACGGAGAGTGTCAGTGATTGTCCTAAGACGAGGGAGATGTTGCGTCAGCTGGGCTTTAGCCACATAGAGGAGCGCGCTGTAGGACTAGATGTCCTAGGCAAGACGACACCTGGTCTCTATGCGATCCATGATAGTGATCCTACTCTATCTGTCCTTATGTACGACCAGAGTAACAAGGACATTAAGTCTAATATGTACATCCAGTTTAGCCGTATAGCCACGGTCGAGGTTCTGCACCCGCTTATTCCAAATGTAGCTGACTTCCCCTCTTTGGAGATCTTTGCTCAGCACGATGTGGATGCGATCAAAACCTTCGAAGAGCGTATCGGCTTTAGAGACTTCAGCGAAGATGAGTCTTACGAGGCTAACCTTTGCTTCAACACCAAGAGTGACAAGGAGGACAAGAGCAATCTAGCTTGGGTCATTTATGTCAATGAGTCAGAAGCCGGACCCGCTTTCATCAACTCTGAGGTGACGGGCATCAGCACGTTGCGGGAGCTAACCTCTGACGATGTGCGTAACTACCTAAGCAAAAACGGCTTTGATCGTAATTACAGCATTACCACGGGCAACTACATCCAGGTCTACAACGCTCAGGGAGACCTCTGCCACCTATTCATACAGGAGTATGAGGATGGCAACGCCTGCATGATGCAGTTCATCTGTAAGTCAGATCTCGAAGAGGAGGATCAGCAGGCACGACAGCAGCTTCCGACTCAACTTGTGTCTCAAAAGCCTCTTGCCAAAAAGCCTATGAAGCGAAGTGTCTTGAGGGCTAAGTGATCGAGTGAGAGGGTTGCCCCCCCTACTGAGTAGGGAAACGATATAAGTAGTGTAGAGGCGGATCGAAGTTTCTGTCTCTACACTATATATAATAATAGGAAAAAAGGTTCACGCCCCCCCCCCTCTCTTCTCTCCACTCCATACGTGTGAAGGTGTGTGCGGTGTCACCTATCAGAGGGTAGGGTATTGTGAGATCCAAAAAGAATGCGTACCTTTGCACCTGCAAACGTGTAGGGAGGTATCTCTCTCGGGAGTGACGAGGAGGTCACTTTTAGCATGGTTGCTACGATGGTGATCATAGCTCAGCTGGTTAGAGCATCAGATTGTGGTTCTGAGGGTCGTGGGTTCGAATCCCACTGGTCACCCCAAAGTTCGCTAGTTTTTTTCTTTACTCCGTTTCTAGCGATACTTTTCGGTCAGTTTTTGTTTATAACTTTCTTTTTGAGGTTGCTAAGACGTTTGTTTTAGCAACCTTTCTCTTTGTCGGGAGACGGGGTCGTATTGTCTCGCTTCAAAGTGTAGCCTTGCAAAGTATAGGTATGTCGTAGACAAAGAGATTTTTACTACCTTTGCACCGTATTGTTGTCAAGCAGATTGTGTCTGGCAGATCGGAGGATCGTATGAGATGACAATATCGAAAGTGGCTACTACGATGGTGGCGGTCGCTCAGCTCAATCACTTACTTAATTACGAATAGAATACCAAATATATTTCCCCAAATGAAGAACAAGAAGAGAATCTACACCTTTGGCAATGGAAGTGCCGAGGGTAATGCTCAGATGAGAGATCTACTTGGTGGTAAGGGCGCTAACCTTGCGGAGATGAACCGCATAGGTGTGCCTGTGCCTCCTGGATTTACTATCTCGACTGAGGTATGTACAGAATATTATGAGCGTGGCCGTGAGGCTGTTGTCGCTGACCTCAAGGATGACTTGATGGCTGCCGTCAAGCATATCGAGAATATTATGGGCTTTAAGTTTGGCGATGTGGAGAATCCTCTTCTCGTCTCTGTTCGCTCAGGCAGTAGAGCCTCCATGCCAGGTATGATGGATACGATCCTCAACCTTGGTCTCAACGACACAGTTGTCGATGGCTTGGCTCGTAAGAGTGGCAACGAGCGCTTCGCTTGGGACTCTTACCGCCGCTTCGTGCAGATGTATGGCGATGTCGTACTCGGTATGAAGCCTGTCAACAAGGACGATATTGATCCCTTTGAGGCAATCATCGAGGAGGTCAAAGAGGAGGCTGGCGTCAAGCTCGATAACGAGCTCACCACGGATCACCTCAAGGAGCTAGTCAAGCGCTTCAAGGAGGCGGTTATGAAAGCTACGGGACACGACTTCCCTACAGATCCACACGAGCAGCTATGGGGCGCTATTATGGCGGTCTTTGGCTCATGGATGAATGACCGTGCGATCCTCTACCGCAAGATGGAGGGCATACCCGATGATTGGGGTACTGCGGTTAACGTCCAGGCGATGGTCTTCGGTAATATGGGTGACACCTCCGCTACGGGTGTGGCTTTCACGCGTGACTCAGCTACTGGCGAAAACCTCTTCAACGGTGAGTACCTAGTCAATGCACAGGGTGAGGATGTCGTCGCTGGTATCCGTACGCCTCAAGAGATCACAATAGAAGGTTCACGTCGCTGGGCTGAGCGTGCGGGCATCGATGAGGCTACTCGCAAGGCTCAGTATCCCTCTATGGAGGAGACTTTCCCCGAGATCTACGCTGAGCTAGATGCTATACAGCACAAGCTCGAGGAGCATTACCACGACATGCAGGATCTTGAGTTCACCGTACAGGAGGGCAAGCTATGGCTCCTCCAGACGCGTAATGGTAAGCGCACGGGTCAGGCGATGGTCAAGATCGCTATGGATCTACTCCGTGACAAGCAGATCTCCGAGGAGGAGGCACTGCTACGTGTCGAGCCTGCTAAGCTCGATGAGTTGCTGCACCCCGTCTTTGACAAGAAGGCCTTAAAGTCCGCAAAGGTCCTGACCAAGGGACTGCCCGCCTCTCCAGGCGCAGCTACAGGACAGATCGTTTTCTTTGCCGATGATGCTGCTAACTGGCATGAGCAGGGTAAGAAGGTGATTATGGTACGTATCGAGACCTCGCCTGAGGATCTCGCTGGTATGAGCGTAGCACAGGGTATCCTCACGGCACGTGGTGGTATGACCTCTCACGCAGCTGTCGTGGCTCGCGGTATGGGTAAGTGCTGTATCACGGGTGCTGGTGGGCTCATCGTCGACTACAAGGCGCGCACCGTAACCATCGATGATAAGGTGCTTCGTGAGGGTGACTTCATCTCGATCAACGGCTCTACGGGTGAGATCTACGAGGGTCAAGTCGAGACCAAGGCTGCTGAGATGGATGCTGACTTCCGCCAGCTGATGGAGCTAGCCAGCAAGCACTCTAAGCTCGCTGTGCGTACCAATGCTGATACGCCACGCGATGCAGCTGCTGCACGTGCTTTTGGTGCTGTCGGTATCGGTCTCTGCCGTACGGAGCATATGTTCTTTGAGGATGACAAGATCAAGGCAATGCGCGAGATGATCCTCGCTACAGACACAGAGGGTCGTCGCAAGGCTTTGGCAAAGCTTCTACCGATCCAGACGGAGGACTTCAAGGGTATCTTCCGCGCCATGGAGGGACTGCCCGTTACCGTACGACTACTAGACCCACCTCTTCACGAGTTCGTACCTCAGACAGAGGCTGGCCAGATAGAGCTAGCGAAGGCTATGGGCGTCGAGCCTAAGGTCGTCCACGATCGTGTCGAGCAGCTCCACGAGCTGAACCCAATGCTCGGACACCGTGGTTGCCGTCTTGGCAACACTTATCCCGAGATCACTGAGATGCAGACACGTGCTATCCTAGGTGCTTGCCTCGAGCTTAAGAAGGAGGGCGTCGAGACGCATCCTGAGATTATGGTGCCACTCGTTGGTGTCGTCGAGGAGTTTAAGCAGCAAGCAAGTGTGATCCGTGAGACCGCTGAGGCACTCTTCGAGGAGAAGGGTGATCGCATTGACTTCCTCGTAGGTACTATGATCGAGGTGCCACGTGCAGCACTGACGGCAGACGAGATCGCTAAGCATGCGGACTTCTTCTCCTTCGGTACGAACGACCTCACGCAGATGACCTTCGGATACTCTCGTGACGATGTCAACACCTTCCTACCGATCTATCTAGACAAGAAGATCATCAAGGTAGACCCCTTCCAGCAGTTGGATCAGACGGGTGTAGGTCAGTTGGTACAAATGGGTGCCGACAAGGGTCGCTCAGCCAAGCCTACGATCAAGCTCGGTATCTGCGGTGAGCATGGTGGTGATCCCTCATCGGTAGCGTTCTGCCACCGTGTAGGACTCAACTACGTCAGCTGCTCACCCTTCCGTGTGCCCATCGCACGTCTCGCAGCAGCTCGTGCCGCAGTCGAGGATAAGAAGTAAGTAACCGCAAGTGAGCTGCGCTCTCGTTGCAGAGCGCTTCGCTCGCTAAGCTCACTACAATAATAAAGCAACTCTCTGGAGTCGCTCCCTAGGAGGAGTCTCTGGAGAGTTGCTTTCGTTTTGTGGCTCCCGCTATGTGTGCAAGCGGTCTTGTTGAGGAGAATGTCTCGTCCCTACGTGGAAAATATGAAATCTCCACGTGGCAAATGAAAAATCCCTACGTGGGCGAGAAATAAAACTTCGGAGGAATCAAATGAAACTTCGGAGGAAATGTTTCTCGCCTACGTGGAGAATAAAAAATATCCACGTGGGGATTTGACATTCCCCACGTGGAAAAGAGATTAGCTGTTGACCGTTGGCTGTTGGCCGTTAGCTGTTAGCGATTGGCTACGCTATCGCTAAGTAGTCATCGCATAAGGAGGTGACTAGAAGCGGTAGCCTACAGAGATCGCTGGGTATACGTATACGTCATCAGCGTCATCGCCCTTCACTAGGTTGCGGCCGACACGCAGACTGATCTCGCCACTCCAGTTGCTACGAGAGACCAGCTTCCAGCCACCACCGAGACCGATGCCCCAAGAGGCGCCTTGCTTCGTCTCGGTCTCTCCTCCGTAATACTCTTTGTAGCTGTTTCGAGTATACCGATGGTAGTTGATCGCTGTATTTGCTTCGATAAAGAAGCCTGAGTTCAGTCTAGTGGCAGCGAGCTTCTTGCCGCCAAAGTACCAACGTGCGTAAGGCATCACACCAAAAGTGGGAAAGATTGTGGTTTCATAGTCTCCCGTATGGGCAAAGCTGGCACTGACTGTAGCACCGAAGCCGAGGTCTTTTACTTTCGCAGTGGAGCGCTCGTACTCCAGAGACACAGCCTTGAAGGCAACGGGTGCTAGGAGGTTAAGGCGCACTTCGTTGAGCGTTGGGGGCAGTGGAGCCTCGGGCTCGCCCTGCACGACGACTACCTGTGCTGACAGACCGTATCCAGCAGCGATGATGAGGACGCAGAGCGTGAGTGCCTTTCTGAGTAGTTTATTCATATAGGTATTTAATATGTGATAGGTTATACTTTCTTGTGGAGTCAAAGGTAGTAAATAATTTTCAAATAGTTGAAGATTGTATGATTGGCGGAGTTGAAGTTTCGTTAGCCTGTTGTATCTTTGTATCGTAATGACTAACTCTAAGATACTATGAAACAACAAGACACCACTACGGCAAAGCAAAGCACCATCAAGAGCTACTCCTGGCTGATCTATCTGATCGCATGGCTCGTTATCGTGCTAATCCAATCGGTACTGGTCGGGCAGAGCGTCACGACGGCGGCAAACTTTTGGGAGGCTCCCTCTTACTACCTCTCTACGTGGCTACTCGACATCTTTCTGATCCTAATCTTCTACCTCAACTACTACTATGTAGCTGGACACATGATGCGTCGTCGCCACTTCGGTGGCTATGTCGCTTTTGTGCTGATCGTGGCGGTGGTTGCACTCTTTATGCCGATCCTCTGCAAGGCGCTCTTCGGGTGGCGTACGCCTACGCATGATCTGCCTTTTGTCACTATCTCCTGGTCGGGTGCCATCGGAGCGGTTACGGTCATCACGATCGGACTAGCGGTGCGTGCGCTCCTAGAGTGGCTCAAGCTCAACAAACTCACGGCTGAGCAGCGTGAGGAGCTGATCAAGCTACGCACAGAGGTGACATCGCTTAAGATGCAAGCGAAGAGCAACGCTATCAAGCAAACTACCGCGGCGACGCCTACAACGACTGAACTACCTACTCAAGAGGTAAAACCCATAGCTCCAGCTCAGCCTGACTAAGCGGGCAGGATGCGAATGATCGTGAGCCCATCGCGGAGCGGCAGGAGGAGCTGCTCCACGCCACTATCCTGAGCGACTAGCTCGTTGAAGTGCTGGATCCCCTCGAGCTGCAAGTCGTGGTGGCTCGTTGGGGCGGTTACCTTACCGTCCCAGAGGGTATTGTCCGCAAGGATGATCGCCCCAGGGCGTAGTTGCTTGCGTAGTAGCTGGTAGTAGTCAGGGTACTGACGTTTGTTGGCATCTATGTAGACGAGGTCGTAGTCGTGCTGCGCCAATAGTGTAGGCATCAGCTCGAGCGCCTGACCGTGGTGTATGTGAATGCGCTCGGCACAGCCACTACGTGCTACAAAGGGAGTGAGGAAGTGGATCATCTCAGCATCGCACTCGATGGAGTCGATCTCGCCCGCCACTGGCTCGAGTGCCATCGCCATGGCTATCGTTGAGTAGCCACTATAAGCTCCTAGCTCCAGTACACGCTTAGCACCACTGAGCTTAATGAGCATCGAGAGTAGTCCCGCCTGCGTAGCGCCACACACCATCCTCGGCTGTAAGAGCCGCACATAGGCCGTGCGGAGCAGTTCATCTAGTAGGGGATGCCCGAAGGAGCTATGCTGCTGCGCATAAAGCTCTAGCTCTGCGTCCATACTCTATATGATATTATAAGGTGTCAACGGATTAGCTGAATGGCTGCCCGTACGGCTAAGTCGTAACTGGCCACGCCAAAGCCAGCAATGCTACCACGGCAGTAGGGCGCTATGAGTGAGGTGTGGCGGTAAGACTCACGGGCTAGTGGCTGGGAGATGTGCACCTCGATGACTGGTAGTGCGATGGCGCGTATCGTGTCTGCGATAGCTACGGAGGTGTGCGTGTAGCCCCCCGCATTGAGTATGACCGCCTGGTAGCCTAGCTCTTGAGCCATATAGAGGTACTCGATGAGTGCGCCCTCGTAGTGTGAGTAGCGGATGGCAACTGTCGCCTCGGTGGTCTCACGGGCTAGCTGCTCCAAGTAGGGGACTAGTGGTGTCGATCCGTAGATCTCAGCTTCGCGCTGACCCACGTTGACCAGGTTAGGGCCGTTGAGTATGAGTATGGCTGACTGCCCCGTGGTCGGGGTAGAGAGAGGTTCGATCAAACTATTTGTAGACATAGTGGACTTGTCGGTTTAGATGCAAATGGCTAACTTCGTATGGCAAAGATAGTAAGAAACTCCCTTGCAATGAGTCTAGAACCAAGACAGCAACTGATACAGCGCTACAAAACTTATCTGAGACTGGAGCAGCACCTCTCGGACAATAGTATCGACTCCTACCTCTATGACGTGGACAAGCTCTACACTTACATAGACGATATGGGGCTGAGTCTGCGGGAGGTGACGCTGCAGCATCTCAATAACTTTGCGGCGCATCTACTGGACCTAGGTATCTCGATGCGCTCGCTGGCTCGTGTGCTGAGTGGTGTCAAGAGTTTCTTTCGCTTCCTAACGCTAGAGGAGGAGATAGAGCGAGACCCGACAGATATGCTGCAGACGCCACCGATACATAAGAAGCTCCCCGAGGTGCTCACGCTGGCAGAGATAGACAGCCTCCTCGCAGCTATCGACGAGGACCGTATCGAGGCCTCACGAGACACGGCGATCGTTGAGGTACTCTACAGTTGCGGGCTACGCGTGTCGGAGCTTTGTGGACTGACCTATTCCGATGTCTTCCTCGATGAGGGTTATCTGCATGTGTGGGGCAAAGGACGCAAAGAGCGACTGGTGCCGATGAGTCCCAAGGCGGTTGCGGATGTGCAGCGCTATCTCAATGATCCCTGTCGCTACAATGCGAAGCCAGAGTATGATCAGTATCTCTTTATCTCACGTCGTGGTCAACCGATCTCTCGCATCACGGTCTTCTGTCTGATCCGCACACTCGCTGAGCTGGCTGGCATACAGAAGGAGATCAGTCCACACACGCTGCGACATAGCTTTGCCACGCACCTACTCGAGGGCGGTGCCGACCTGCACGCTATCCAGCTAATGATGGGGCACGAGAGCATAGCGACGACAGAGGTCTACACCCACGTGGACCGCACCGCACTTCGTGCCGACGTCTTGCGCTATCACCCCCGCAATCAGCAGCACCCTACACCGCACGATGCCGAGTGACCCTACCAAGCTCTAAAGAGACTATTGCATAAAGGCGAATCGCTGTGTTGCTTTCGGGATTCGGCTTCGGTCACATACGGAGGTATGCTCCCTTCAGACCTCACCCTCAGCGCCTTGCGCTTCATCCTTTCTGCAAAGTCAGGACAATCTTGCAAGCAAGATTGTGAGACTGTTGACTTTTGCAACAGCCTCCTAAAAGCAAAAGCAGGAGACAGCCCGTGAGCCGTCTCCTGCTTTTATTATAGTGCTTCGCTAAGACTTAGAAGCGATAGGTAGCACCGAGTGAAAGGTAGGTTAGACCATAACCAAACTCACCCATGATAGCCCAGCGGTCGGAGAGATAGTAGCGAGCTCCGATGTGTGCACCCCAACTGAAATCTGTCGTAGTGTCCTTGCTCTTGACTTTTCCGACAGGACTATTTACTTTATAGTCCCAGCTGATGAGCTTAAGCCCTAGCATGAGGCTAAAGTAGGTGTCGAGTCTATCTACAAACTGGTAGTGCAGAGATCCGCGCGGACCGATTATTGTCTGATTCCAGAGTCCCTTGTCATAGCCCTTGATGTGATAGAGCTCAGTGGCAAAGTACCCACCCACACCGATAGATCCGTTGCCATCAAAGAGACCACTGACCACGCTGTGGTCGATCCCTAGAGAGAGCGGAGGTAGGATGACGTTGTAGTCTTCATCGAAGAGAGTGCCACCGATACCGAGTCCGAGGTTGGCAGTCGTCGTACCTTTGCTAAAGGTGGACTGAGCCTGAGCTGCCAAGCCAAGCGTTAGCATGGCGATGATGAGTAATGCGATTCTTTTCATAGTTAATTGTGTTTATAAAGTGAGTGATTGGATTGATTATGCTTTATTGGCGCGCTTGCGGTCTAGCTCGCTGAGAAGGATCTTGCGCAGACGCATAGACTTAGGCGTGACCTCCACGTATTCGTCAGCCTTGATGTACTCTAGTGCATCCTCTAGGCTGAAGACGACGGGAGGAGCCAGTGCTACCTTGTCATCACTACCCGCCGCACGCATGTTGGTAAGCTTCTTGCTCTTGCAGACGTTGACCGTCAGGTCGTTGTCCTTCGTATGCTCACCGATCACCTGCCCTGCGTAGACCTCCTCTTGGGGTGAGATGAAGAAGCGTCCACGGCTCTGAAGGTTGTTGAGCGCATAGGCAAAGGCGGTACCGCTCTCACCAGCTATGATGCTACCATTGTTGCGTCGCTCGATGTCGCCGCGCCAAGGACCGAACTCGAGGAAGCGGTGTGCCATAACAGCCTCACCCGCCGAAGCGGTCAGGACGCTGTTGTTGAGTCCGATGATGCCTCGTGATGGAATGTTGAAGACTAGGTGCGTACGCCCGTTCTTGCTCTCCATGGCGGTCATCTCGCCCTTGCGCTGTATGACCATATCGATGATACGGCTACTGGTCTCGTCGGGGAGATTGATGGTCAGCTCTTCGATAGGCTCGCACTGTACGCCGTCGATCTCCTTGATGATTACTTGGGGCTGTCCGACCTGTAGCTCGTACCCCTCACGGCGCATCGTCTCGATCAGTACGGAGAGGTGCAGGACGCCACGGCCGAAGACGTTCCACGAGTCTGCTTGGTCAGTCGTCTCGACACGCAGAGCGAGGTTTTTGTCTAGCTCACGCATCAGACGCTCATGGATATGGCGGGAGGTGACAAACTTACCCTCACGACCATAGAAGGGGGAGTTATTGATCGTAAAGAGCATCGACATCGTTGGCTCATCGACCGAGATCGTGTCTAGCGCCTCAGCGTGCTCAGGGTCGGCAATGGTGTCGCCAATGTCAAAGTGGTCAAAGCCCACGATGGCGCAAATATCGCCACTAGAGACGGAGTCGGTTTTTGCCTTGCCGATACCCTCGAAAGTGTAGAGCTCCTTGACCTTCTCACGATGAGGCTCGCGATCCTTGTGGCAAAGGAGTACGGTGTCGCCATTGTGTATAGTGCCACGATGCACACGTCCCACAGCGATACGCCCCACGTAGGAGCTGTAGTCTAGCGAGGTGATCAGCATCTGCAGAGGACCATCCAGCTGTTGCGGAGCGGGTATCTCGGAGATGATCGCATCGAGTAGGGGAGTGATGTCTTCTGTCGGCTTCTCTACGTCGCGGCTCATCCAGCCCTGCTTGGCGCTACCGAAGAGGGTGACGAAGTCGAGTTGCTCGTCCGTGGCATCCAGCGAAGCCATCAGGTCGAAGACCATATCCTGCACCTCCATAGGACGGCAGTTGGGCTTGTCCACCTTATTGATGACGACGATCGGCTTGAGCCCTATGGCAAGGGCTTTCTGCAGTACGAAGCGGGTCTGAGGCATCGGTCCCTCGAAGGCGTCGACTAGTAGTAGACAGCCGTCGGCCATATTGAGTACACGCTCTACCTCACCGCCGAAGTCGGCGTGTCCTGGGGTGTCGATGACGTTGATCTTGACCCCTTTGTATGTTATGCTGACATTCTTCGAAACGATCGTGATACCTCGCTCTCGCTCTAGGTCGTTATTGTCTAGAAAGGTGTCTACCTCGGCAGCCTTGTCCTCTCGAAAGAGCTTAGCTGCGAGGAGCATTTTGTCGACGATGGTTGTCTTACCGTGGTCGACGTGAGCGATGATAGCGATGTTTCGTAATTCTTGCATGTGTGTGGAGCTTCTGTCCTATAGTTATACAGGTGCAAAGGTACGAAAAACGGCGGGGAGAGACAGGGTTTAGATATTAGAGATTAGAAGTTAGAGAGTAGAGGTTTATCTAGTGGCACTAGTAATTACTAGTGCCACTAGTGCCTCTAACCAATCGCTTTGATGCATGCGTGGTGTTTCCTCTGGATACAGAAACAGCACGAGGGTGCGTCAGCTCTCTGACACACCCTCGCGTGAGACTGCTGTATCTCTATCAGCAGTCCGCTCTGTTACGGCTCTATCGCTGAGTCTCTAGGACTGATTGGAAGGTTTGATAGAGCCCCTTCTGCTTGGTCAGCATACGCTGATTCAAGATCTTGCGGATGTCCTGTGAGACTGATTCTCTGAAGGCCTTGCGAGCAGCAACCGTCTTCACAGCATGACTAGCATCTATGATCTGCATCCAGCAGAAAGTCCCATCATAGTCTGTCGGCTGAGCATAGAGGAAGCATTGATCGCCATTTGCGTTAAAGGCCTCGACACCCATGTGCTCTGGCACATACCCCTTGTAGTCGGTGAAGCCGTTGGCTGCGAGCCAGTTCTTGACAGCCTCGGAGCGGATCTCATACTCGTTGGGGATAGCAAAGACCTGACAGTTGATGTACTGTAGGTCGCCCTGCGAACTGGACTTGCGGACATAGAAGACCCACTCTAGATTGGTCTTAGCGATCTGCTCGGGAGTCGTGTCGTAGCTGCGGTTGTCATCGGAAGACTGATCCCCGTTGAACTGACGGAATCCGAGCTTGTCCTCAAAGGCCTGTAGCGCATCATTGTCTGCCCCCTTGAAGAAGTCTAGCGTCGGGAAGTCCTTAGCTGTCTCGACGACTGGGTGCTGAGTTTTGAACTCTGGGTATCTCTTTTTGTTGAGCTGGATGTACATCTTGGTGCCTAGCTCCTCGTTGACCTCGTTGTACATAAAGACAGTCACATCAGGATCGTCCTCCTTGTGGCTATTGAGGATAATCTTCTCAGCACCATCACCGGCGACTTCCTTTTCCTCTGTAAAGGGGGCAAAGCCTAGCTTGCGAAACATCTCCTTCGTACGATCACATTGCTCCACCGTCTCCTTGCCATAGGCTAGGATGTAGTACTCCTTGGCAGACTGGATGCCATAGATGACGCCAGGGATCGTAGGGAGCTCTTTATTGACAAATCCTAGGTAGTAGAGTCCCTCGGTGTAGCAGATATTGCGCACGACACGACCCAGAGCGTGCTCGTACTGGAGGACCTCCTCATCAATCAGATTGCGAGCCATATCGTATTCAGGGTCAAATGCTAAGAGAGGTAGCTCCTGATCCGTATTGATCTTTGCTTTCTCAACTGTAACAAGCACAGAGGCCTGCAGACCTCCTCCGTGTACCGTTATCTTGGTCGTACCCTCATGGACAGCTCGTACGAGTCCCATTGCATTGACCGTGGCGATCTCGGGGTTATCGTTTGAGTAGACGAAGTCTACCTTGAGCTCTTTGGGCTCCTGTAGCACCTCTAGCTGGTAAGTCTGTCCCTCAGCCACAGTGATAGCCTCTGAGGCAAAGGAAAGCTTCGTGAGCTGCCCTCCTGAGACTGGGTCATCGTCACAAGAGGTCAGGGCAAATAGGGCAACGCCTATTAGCAGGGATAGTAAAGTAGTACGTGACATAGAGATATTGTATTAAAGGTTTATGTAAACGTTCGGACCATCATAAAAGCTTGTACATCGCTAAGGTAGCAAGAATACTCGAAAAGTAGTTCGTCTGACAGATCTCGTGCAGATGTGCGAAACGATGGATGACGGATAATGTAGGGAAGCACACTCGGTGCATACGAGCCGTATGTCCCTACGAATCACTACTCGTCTCATCGAGCTAACCGATTTGTAGAATATGTGGAATGTGCGATTACGATACATAAAAAGAACTTGCAGATATAAATTATTTGCTTTAACTTGCACGTCGTAATCAGTGTGGCACATTCTCTGCGATTAAGAAGTAAGTTCCAAGCAGTAATAACCTATTAGTAGCAATCAATATGACAACGAAGGATCTATCTAAAAAGGGTGTCGTAGGGTTTTCCGTCTTTGTAATCTCCATATTTCTGTTAGCTTCGTGTGATTTATTTTGGAGCTCAGAGCCAAAGCGAGAGGAGGTGCCTCTAGACCATATTATGATCCCCCCAACTAAACGAACCGACTACATAGGGTTGAATATTGCGGATAGTGTAGCCACTTTTTACACATTGAACCCATATAAAGGGGTGTACCTATTCGCAGAGCCCAACGTAGACTGTATCTTTTATTCTCAGTGGTATAACTACAAGGGGGAGTCATGGTTCCTATTTCGGAGTGTTATGGGGACGTTACACCCTAACTATAAGAGCTTTGTATCCATCCATCTTCAGATGTCTCCAAAGGATTGGGTTGTTCATAAGGCTTCAGTGTTTTTTCATGATCACCTTAGTATGGACAAAAGCTATATCCCCAATATTTTTGCAGAACTAGAGAGACAAGATGAAGATCTACTTTGGGTGTCACTAGCGGCAAGAGAAGACCTAAAGGTTGACATCTATAAGAAGATGTCATCAGAGAAGTGTGTCAAGGGTGTAATTACGGGCTCTTTCACACAGTGGTCAAACTATGTGGTCGAGCAAGACCGCAGCTCTAGAAGGTTAGACCCCCCATACACAGATTTCTATCCTGAAGAGTATTCGATGTCTGGTCCAATTTACTATACCTCTGTTGATGAACCTAAGAGGTTTCAGTTAAGCTTTACGGCCATAGAGTCTTTAGACGGCTATCCAATAATAGAAATTGTGTCTGAAGAGTGAGTATAGGACAAGAGTGTCGCTCATTCTCTGCAATTAAGAAGTAAGTTCTAATCCGCGATAATTTAGCAGAAACAACAGGCATGATAAAGAGATATTTATTCAACATAAACGTCGTTTGGAGCGTACTATTTGTACTCTCTATACTACTTCTAGCTTCGTGCGACTTGTTTACGAGTGCGAAATCAGAGCGAGAAGATGTATCCCTAGATCACATTATGATTCCACCTCCCAAGAGGACAGACTATATAGGGATCAACATAGAGGATAGCATCGCAACTTTTTATGCATTTAAGCCATACAAAGGTGTGACTATGTTCAAACAACCAGATGTCGACTGTATGTTCTATGCCCAGTGGTGTAACTACAAAGGAGAGTCTTGGCTTTTATTGCGAGGTGTGATGGGTACACTGCATCCGAATCACAGAAGCTTTGCCTCTATCCACCTTCAGGTCTCTCCCGAGGATTGGGTCGTTCATCGTGCTTCTGTCTTCTTTTACGATAGACTTAGAATGGACGAACAGTATATCCCGTCTATTTATGAAGAGCTACGTAAGAAGGATCCTTATTTTCGAACTCCGTCATTGGTGGCAAAAGAGGATGTAAAAGTCGACATCTATAAAAAGGACTCTTCACGAGCGTGTGTCAAGGGGGTAATATCAGGAACTTTCACACAGTGGTCTACCTTTGTAACTGGGCAATTGAGTGACACGAAAACGCAACAGCCTCCTTATGGAGATGCTCATCCTGAATCTCTTTCTGAATATGAACAGATTTACTACACCCCAGTCAATGAGGCTAAGAAATTTAAGCTGAGCTTTACAGCTATAGAAGCGTTGAGATTGGATCCTGACGTGCTAGTTGTCGAATAAGAAGTTTAGCTTCTATCTATTTTCCAGTGTCTTCAAAGCATAGGGTCTTTGGAGACACTGGAGTCTGTACTAAGTACTCTTTCAGGGCATGGCCGAGCTACTCACCTCTAAAGCTTTCGTATGACCTACACATGGTTACTCGCGAGAAACACGGAAGTGAGGATAGACGACAATGATTTTGTATCTTTGTGGCGTAATGCTTTATAAGAGACTATAGTCGAAGCTATGAACTATGGATATGTCAAGGTAGCGGCCGCTGTGCCCTACGTCAGAGTGGCTGACTGCTACTACAATACGAGCCGCATCAAGGAGATGATCTTTCAAGCGGAGGAGCTAGGAGTAGAGATACTTACGACTCCTGAGCTCTCTATCACGGGGTATACCTGTGGGGATCTCTTTCACCAATCGTTCCTCCTAGATCAGGCTCAGAAGGCGCTATGCCAGTTGGTCGAGGAGACAGCCGAGACTGATGTGATGGTCATCGTCGGTATGCCAGTCAAAGTGGAGGAGAAGCTCTTCAATGGGGCGGTCGCCTTCCAGCATGGTAAGATCCTAGGAGCGATCCCGAAGACTTATCTGCCGAACTACCGTGAGTTTCAGGAAAAGCGCTGGTTCTCGCCCAGTGATTCGCTACAATATAAGACGGTGCAGATGGGGCCCCACACGGTACCCATCGGGCGAAATATCATCTTTAAGTGTGGGCAGGTGGGCATCGGCATCGAGATCTGTGAGGATATGTGGACGCCCTTTACGCCTGGCACACGCCTCAGCCTCTATGGAGCGCATATCATCTTCAACCTCTCTGCGAGCAATGAGAATGCGGGCAAGCATGACTACCTCCGCTCGCTGATCAGTGGTGCTACCTCGCAGGCTATCTGTGGCTATGTCTACGCCTCTAGTGGCTATGGCGAGAGCTCGACAGATCTAGTCTACACGGGTAAGGCGTTTATCGCTGAGGTGGGCAAGATCGTCAAGGAGATGCGCCGCTTTGAGTACAAGGAGCGGATGATCGTGAGCGATGTTGACGTGTCTCGTATCCATGGCGAGCGCCTGATCAATAGTAGCTTCAAGAGTGCGGTCAATCACTTTACCGACGAGGAGGAGCTGGTGAGCATCCCCTTCACGCTACGCTCGGAGGAGGAGTCACAGCCTATGGATCGTGTCATCGAGCGCAACCCCTTTATGCCTGAGGGGGCGAACCCTGAGGAGCGTTGTCACGAGATGTTTCAGATACAGGTGTGCGGGCTCATACAGCGTCTCAAGCACATGCGTGCAGAGCATGCCGTGATCGGCATCTCGGGTGGACTGGACTCGGCACTAGCACTATTGGTGACGGTAGAGGCTTTTGACCTCTTGGGCTTGGATCGCAAGCAGATCATTGCAGTGACGATGCCCGGCTTTGGCACCTCTGAGCGCACTTATCGCAACGGCTACACGATGATGCAGGAGCTAGGTGTGACGATCCGTGAGATAGATATCAAGGAGGCGACGGAGCAGCATCTCTCAGCCATCGACCATAATGGCGATCGGGAGGATGCGACCTTTGAGAATGCTCAGGCACGTGAGCGGACGCAGATATTGATGGACCTTGCCAATATGTACCATGCGCCCGTCATCGGGACGGGAGACCTGTCTGAGATCGCTTTGGGCTGGTGTACCTTCAACGGGGACCACATGTCTATGTATGCGGTGAATAGTGGTATCACGAAGACGAGCGTACAGCTGATCGTCGGGTGGTATGCTACGCACAAGGCAGTTAATGCTACGCTCGCCACAGCCCTACAGGACATCGTCGCTACGCCGATTAGCCCCGAGCTACTTCCGATCAAGGACACGAAGGCTGGTAACGAGCAGCAGACGCAGAGCCTCGTGGGGCCGTACGAACTACACGACTTCTTTATCTATCACTTTCTACTCGATGGCTTCGAGCCGAAAAAGATCTTTTACCTCGCGAAGGTTGCTTTCGAGGGAGCTTACACGCCCCAAGAGATCAAGCACTGGATGGGAGTCTTCTTCAAGCGATTCTTCTCTCAGCAGTTCAAGCGCAATGCGATGCCCGATGGACCTAAGGTACAGAGCGTCTCACTCTCCTCACGTGGCGAGTGGCGTATGCCGAGCGATGCGGTGAGTAGTATGTGGCTTCAAGAGGTGGAGAGCCTAGAGGTATAGAGACGAGAGCGATGATGAGTCTAGAGGAGCGTGCGCAGCTATTGGTGCCGATAGCGGACTTTGTTGAGGAGTTCGAACAGGACTTCAAGCGGTCACTACAAAGTGATGCGCCCGTACTATCGCACGCCTTGGAGCATCTGCAGCTCTCCTCGGGCAAGCATATCCGTCCGATCATCGTGGGGCTATGCGCTCAGCTATGCGCTGGACAGACCAATGAGCAGACGCTCTCAGCGGCACTGGTCATAGAGTTGCTCCACACGGCATCGCTAATTCACGACGATGTCATCGACTGGTCAGACACACGGCGTGGACAGCCTACGCTCAATGCGCTCTACAGCAATCATCAGGCGGTCTTGATGGGAGACTATGTACTATCGACCGCCTTTCTAGAGCTAGTCTCTCGGGAGCACAACCCTGAGATGCTGCGTGTCGTTGCTCAGGCTGGACGTAATCTCTCTATCGGAGAGTTGATGCAGCTATCTCTCTCGAAGGCACACACCTATCGTGAGGAGGACTACTATGCGGTAGTGGATCGTAAGACGGGAGCGCTCTTTGAGGCGAGCGCCAAGCTGGGAGCGCTGAGCGTGGATGCTCCTGCTGAGCAGGTAGAGCGCTGTGGTCGTCTAGGGCAATTAATGGGACGAGCCTTCCAGCTGCAGGATGATCTCTTTGATTATGACAAGCGCCAAGATGTGGGTAAGCCTACGGGTCATGACCTTATCGAGGGGAAGGTCTCTCTCCCACTACTCTATGTCCTAAATCAGGCAGCCCCTAAGGAGCGTGACGAGATCATCTCGTATCTACAACAACCTATCGAGGCGGACTCTATAGACTACCTCCTCCGCATAGCCCGCGAGCGTGGTGGCATCGACTACACAGAGAGGCAGATACAGCACATTCACCAAGAGGCGATCGACCTGCTCAGGAGCTTCGCGCCGAGTGACACTAGAGAGACGCTAGAGCGCTTCATTACATTACTAGGAGAGAGACAGAAGTAGCTGACGAAAAGTATGGGAGGGGATACGCTCAATTGGATTGACTATATGGTTATGGGCTGTACAGCGTGGGCACTCTTCAAAGGCTTCAAGCAGGGTGTCATATCGGCACTGATTGGTGTGCTGGGCATCGCTGTCGGCTATGTGCTGGTGCGTTGGATAGGCGTACCTGTAGCCCTCTGGATCTCTCAAACCTTCGGACTACCCCACGGGGTGGCGGTGGTGGGCGCTTATGTAGCGACTTTCTCGCTCTCTTGCTGGGGTATCGCTTTCCTAGCACGTCCTACGGTGAGAGCGATTAAGCGTTCGTCGCTCTCAGTTGTCAATAAACTTATGGGAGCTCTCTTTGCGGGAGCCTTCGTCATCTTATTCTTTAGCCTTATATTTAATCTAACCGACTTCATACTGCCTCGTGGGGTGCTGGAACAGCTACCCGACATCACAAGAAAAGAGGGTGAGCCTGCTGAGCCTCGACAAGATCAGCGGGACAAGTCTAGACTATACGACCCAGTCCGTGGCTTGATCTCTTGGGCTGCACTGGGCGACCTGACCTCTTGGCAGGATAAACAATTAAAGCAACAATCAAGTGAATAACGAATATAATCCTAAGCAAACGATCCCCACGCCTACAGACACAGAGGCGCGTGCGGTGACTCCGACGGGAGAGGATATCCTTGACGACATCACCCAGGGGGACTATAAGTATGGCTTCGTGACCGACGTCCATACGGAGACCATCCCCAAGGGTATCAACGAAGAGGTGGTACGTCTCATCTCGGCAAAGAAAGAGGAACCCGAGTGGCTCCTAGAGTTTCGTCTCAAGGCTTACCATCACTGGCTCACACTCGAGCGTCCCAACTGGGCGCATCTCTCGATCCCTGAGATAGACTATCAAGACATTATATACTATGCGGCTCCTCGTCACAAGACTCCTGGAGACGGCACCATAGATCCTGAGATCGAGAAGACCTTTGACAAGCTCGGCATACCACTTCACGAGCGAGCTATGCTCTCGGGCAATATGGCGGTCGATGCGGTCATGGATAGTGTCTCGGTGAAGACCACCTTCCGCACCAAGCTCAAGGAGCTGGGCATCATCTTCTGCTCGTTCAACGAAGCGGTGCGTGAGCACCCAGACCTAGTACGTAAGTACCTAGGCAAGGTTGTCTCCTCACACGACAACTACTTCGCAGCGCTGAACTCGGCGGTCTTTAGCGACGGCTCTTTTGTCTATATCCCCAAGGGTGTGCGCTGTCCGATGGAGCTGTCGACCTACTTCCGCATCAATGCGGCCAATACGGGTCAGTTTGAGCGTACGCTCATCGTAGCAGACGAAGGCGCTTACGTGAGTTACCTAGAGGGTTGCACGGCTCCGATGCGTGACGAGAACCAGCTTCACGCAGCCATCGTCGAGATCATCGCTGAGACCGATGCTGAGGTCAAGTACTCGACAGTTCAGAACTGGTACCCAGGCGACAAGGACGGGCGAGGCGGTATCTACAACTTCGTTACCAAGCGTGGTTTGTGCCGTGGCGACCGTAGTAAGATCTCTTGGACACAGGTCGAGACGGGCTCGGCTATCACGTGGAAGTATCCCAGCTGCATCCTGCGGGGTGACGACTCGGTGGGAGAGTTTTACTCTGTCGCTGTGACCAACAACTACCAGCAGGCGGACACTGGCACGAAGATGATCCATCTCGGGCGCAACACCCGCAGCACCATCGTCTCCAAGGGTATCTCCGCCGGTAGTAGCCAAAATAGCTACCGAGGACTGGTCTCCATTGCGGCCACAGCCGAGAATGCGCGCAACCACTCACAGTGCGACAGCCTTCTCCTGAGCGACCACTGCGGGGCGCACACCTATCCTTACGCAGACATACGCAATGACTCTGCCGTCGTGGAGCATGAGGCAACCACCTCTAAGATCAATGAGGATCAGCTCTTCTACTGCAACCAGCGTGGCATCACCACCGAGGAGGCGGTCGGTCTGATTGTCAACGGCTACGCCCGTGAGGTGATGAGCAAGCTCCCGATGGAGTTTGCCGTTGAGGCGCAGAAACTCCTCTCCGTAACCCTCGAGGGAAGTGTCGGCTAGCACGACCCCGCTACACATTATATAGATACAGATTACACACTACTATGAGCAACGTAATACTCGACATAAAGAATCTCCACGCCAACATAGGCGACAAAGAAATACTTAAAGGGATCAACCTCACTATCCGTGAGGGGGAGACACACGCTATCATGGGTCCCAACGGAAGTGGCAAGAGTACCCTCTCGTCTGTCCTCGTCGGGCATCCCACCTTTACCGTAACCTCAGGCGAAGTGACTTATCTCGGTCAGGATCTACTGGCTATGGATGCAGTAGAGCGAGCACATGCTGGGCTTTTCCTCAGCTTTCAGTATCCCGTAGAGATACCAGGCGTGAGTATGGTCAACTTTATGCGCTCAGCGCTCAACGAGCGTCGTAAGACTCAGGGCGAGAAGCCAATGCCCGCCGGCGAATTCCTTAAGATGCTAAAAGAGAAGCGCGAGGTGGTCGGTCTCGATGATCGTCTTCTCAAGCGTTCAGTCAACGAGGGCTTCTCTGGTGGCGAGAAGAAGCGCAACGAGATCTTTCAGATGGCAGTCCTCGAGCCACGGCTCTCGATACTCGATGAGACCGACAGCGGACTAGACATTGATGCTCTGCGAGCTGTCGCTCACGGGGTCAACACGCTCCAGCGTCCCGACAGCGCTTGCGTCGTCATCACCCACTATCAGCGACTGCTGGACTACATCAAGCCGCAGTTTGTCCATATCCTGTACAAGGGTCGGATCGTCACATCTGGCGGACCCGAGCTAGCCCTCAGACTAGAGGACGAGGGGTACGACTGGATCAAAGAAGAGGTAGCTAAAGAGGAGGAGTAGCAATGAGTCCACGTAAGCAACCACCCACCGCACACCTGCAGTATCTAGACCTTTACCAGTCTCAGCAGGCATACATTGAGCAGCACAGCGTACCTGTGCTACAAGCGCAGCGTGCCACCGCTCAGGCAGCTCTGAGTGAGTACGCCCTACCACAGCTCGGTATGGAGGATTGGCAGCGCACGGATGTCGAGGCACTCTACGCTCCCGACTACGGTATCAACCTTCAGGAGCTAGACCTAGCTCCCGCAGGGCATAAGCAGCTCCCGCAGTATAGCTGTGACCTATCGGTCAATGAGCTCACTATCAAGGCGAGTGCACTCAACAGCAACTACCTCTACACCCACTACGCAAACCAGAAACGCAAGCTCCCTGAAGGGGTCTTCGTCGGCTCCATCAAGGAGTTTGTCAAGGAGTACCCCGACCTAGCGGAGCGTTACTACGGGCAGATAGCCGAGGTAGACACTGATGGCACCATCGCGCTCAATACGCTCTTCGTGCAGGACGCCTTTGTCCTCTACGTACCCGATGGCATGCAGCTCGAGCAGCCCGTGCAACTCGTCCAGCTACTCCACGCTCAGGAGCCACTCCTCTGCATTCGTCGCTGGCTCATTATCATCGGTGATCGTGCCAAAGCTTCTGTTCTCGTCTGTGATCATACGATAGATCGTACCAACTTCCTCGTCAACCAAGTGGCCGAGATCTACGTCGGTGACGGTGCCCAGCTCAAGCTCTTCGATATGGAGGAGAATAGCCACCAGACGCACCGCACCTGCGCCTATTTCCTACGCCAGGGGGCAGAGAGCCAAGTGACCCTCGCTGCCTATACGCTCAACAATGGAGTCACGCGCAATAGCTTCCGGACACGCTTCCTCGGTGAGCATGCTGAGCAGACACTAGGCGGAGTCGCTGTGACCAATGGTACACAGCATGTCGATACCTTCACACGTGTCGAGCATATCCATCCGAAGTGTCATAGCACGCAGCTCTTTAAGAACCTCCTCGAGGAGCAATCCACGGGAGCCTTCTCGGGGCGCATCTTCGTAGCGCAGTCGGCGCAGCAGACCGAAGCTTACCAGAGCAACCGCAATATGCTCCTCTCGCCCGAAGCTCGTATGCACAGCAAGCCTCAGCTAGAGATCTATGCCGACGACGTTCAGTGTTCGCATGGTATGGCCACGGGTCACCTTGATGAGCAGGCACTCTTCTATATGATGCAGCGAGGCATCCCCGAGCACGAGGCACGGGTCATGCTGAGCGTTGCTTTCGTCAGAGATGTCATAGACTTAATGCCTCTAGAGGGACTACAAAACCGCATCGAGAGCATCGTACGCAATCGTCTCCTAGGCAAAGAGCCGACGCACTGTAGCCAGTGTGGCAAGCTGATCTTCTAAGAACGCTCCATACTATAGCAATGAGATCTCGCTGGAGACTACACCTCGTGATGCTCTGCGTCACCATTATCTTTGGAATCAATGGGCCCTTCACCAAGGCACTCCTTGGTGGGGGGCTCACTCCATATACACACATGTTCTGTCGCTTCCTAGGTGCCACGATACTCTTTTGGATCGCTTCGCTGTGGGTGCCTAGAGAGCGCATCGACCGTAAGGATTGGGGGAAAATGACTTTAGCCTCGCTGACAGGTATCTTCTTCAACCAAGGTCTCTTTGCCATTGGCATGTCGATGACCTCACCTGTCAATCAGTCGCTCGTTGCCACGCTAGGGCCCATCGTCACCATGCTCCTCGCAGCTGTTGTGCTCAAGGAGCCCATCACACGGCTCAAGGGAATCGGTGTACTCATCGGAGCCTCAGGCGCCCTGCTCCTCGTATCCACCAACGGCTCCTCTACCGCAGGCTCTACGCTAGGCGACTTGATCTGCGCCACGGCAACTGTATCCTATGCCATCTACCTCACCTCCTTCAAGACACTCATACAGAAGTACCATCCCGTCACCTTGATGAAGTGGCTCTTTGTCATCTCCCTCTACGGCTCCGCTCCGCTGGGTCTGCGTGATGCGATGAGCACCGAGTGGAGTACCTTCGATGCGACCTTCTACGGGCAGCTAGCCTTCGTCGTCGTGGGCGCCACCTTCGTCGCCTACCTCTTGTTGCTCTTCGCACAGAGAGGTTTGCGCCCTACGGTCGTCAGCATCTACAACTACGGCATCCCCGTCATCGCCTCGCTACTGGCCGTTATGATGGGTCAAGATCAACTCACACTCACCAAAGTAGCCTCCGCTATCCTCATCCTGCTTGGTGTCTTTATGGTAACCCGCAGTAAAAGCCGCCAGCAGCTCCTCCGCGAGCAGCTCAGCAACGAATAGCAACGAGTAAAGGGCAAATAGCCTCCTTCGCGACTCCCGCCAGAAGACAGCCGATTAAAATGACCGCCACGTGGAAAACGTCAAATATCCACGTGGCGGTTTTTTATTCTCCACGTGGGCGAGATGCATTTCCTCCGAAGTTTCGTTTCATTCCTCCGAAGTTTCATTTTGTCCCTACGTAGGGAATGTTTTATCTCCACGTGGATATTTGCAAATATCCACGTGGAGATTAGCAAATACTTGCATCGCATCAAGAAAGGATATAACTTTGTAGGACAAACGGCTACGCACCAAACCACTTTTACACTATAGTCTATGACACAAAAGAATCTCATCACCCTCGTCACCCTACTCATCTGCTGTATGGGACTGGGGGCTTGTAAGGAAAAGGACAATGAACAGCCTGTCGACGTAAAGCTCGGCATAACTAAATCCGTAGATCTCCTAGTCGGAGACACCTACGAGCTTGAAGTAAATGTATCCCCAAAAGATCTCAAAGTCACCTTCGAGTCTACCAACACGCAGGTAGTCACCGTATGTGAAAAGGGTGTCTTGAAGGCTATTGCAGAGGGACAGGCAGAGGTCAAAGCGACCGCAGGTGGTGTAACTAAAGTCTGCAAAGTCTCCGTAACGAAGCCTGACGATGTCGACAGGTCTCGCTATCTAGGACTTGATGCCTCTGCCGAAGATCAGAAGTACTACGCCCCCATATATATTCCAACGGAAGAAGAGTTCGTACCAGACAACCTCCACTTCTTTAAGTCTGCCGTAAGCCCCTACGGCTGGATCTATCAGCAGCAAGAGCCTGAAGCGGAGAAACTGCTATACTACTTCGCTTCGCCTAGGAAAGTGGATGCCAATGGCAAAGAGATCCCCGAGGAGGCACAGTTTTGTATGGACGCACTCATCTACAATCACTCCATACCAGGGGCCCCACTACACATCAAGCTGATACCCAACAAGCACTATCCTAAGGACTATATGGCAGATCCCGACTCATTTACAGATCCTGATGATCTAGATATACAGGAGGCTCTACTAGAGATTGTGAAGCACTATGGCTTCACAGAGGATGCGCACTTTACAAAGCTCGCTGGAGATAATGCCTATGAGGCTTACAATACGACGTTTGACCCGAAGGTACCTCTCAGAGGCGTTATGTTTACCGAAAAGGAAGGTGACGCATACGAATTAACCTTCCAAATCAGCTATGGTCGGAGATAGCAACTAGAGGGACTAATCCTCACCCCGACACAACAAGAGACTCCCCTGAGCCGGACACGATCCGACCGAGGGGAGTCTCTCGCTTTTGCCGTGAAACTTGGGCTAGCTCTGCTTACGAAAAAAGAGGGGGCGGATACGATCGTATCCACTCCCTCTTTCCATCTTTGAGCTGGACTGATGCCCTAGGCAGCAGTCTCTATCTGAAGAGTAGGCTCTACTTCTTGATGATACGCTGACTCTCTGTACCTACTCGGAGGATATAGGTGCCAGCTGTGAGTGCTGTCATATCGATCGTAGCCTCGCCCGTAGCAGTAGCTTGTGTCTGGTGTAGTAGCTGTCCATCGATCGTGTATAGAGATACAAGGGTCTCAGCGACAGCGCCCATGACGTAAACGTGATCTGCCGTAGGATTGGGGTAGATGTCTAGGTGGCTAGAGATAACTCCCTCGATAGCTACATCACTCCCTAGGAATGGACGACCCTCTCGTCCGAACTCGTTATTAGCGAAGTCTGTAACGTGCCAGTTCTTGGCAAGGAACATATCTACGGTGCTCTTCAAGCATACGTTCTTATCCTCAGGCGAGCACTTCGTGTCTATGAGCATGATTACAGCCTCTTCTGCACTTCCTGTTACTTCTGGTAGCGCCTCAGCAAGCTTCTGGAAGGCAGCATCACTGATATTGTTTCTCATACAGTCCACGTAAGTGAGCTTGGGGCAGTTGCTCAGATTGATGCTCTGTAGGTTATTACCCCAGAGGGATATGCTCTCCAGGTTACTACAGTCAGAGACAGATACTTCGGATAGGTTGTTTTCGCTCAGGAGTAGTCTCTTGATATTGCTCTGGTTGGCTATCTCAAAGCTTGTTATCTCATTTCTATATGCATGGAGGTACTCCAGCTTGGGATTCTTAGATATATCAATCTTTTGGATCTTTTGGTTGGCACATACGAGCACCTTAACGTCTCCTTGGATTGTAATCTTTGTATCCTTGATCGTGTACTCCTTGTAGTACTCCTCAAAAGGCTCTAGGACACCTGTTAGGATCACCTTGTCCGTACCGCTGATCTCTAGAGCTATCTTGTCTCCCACAGCTAGTCCAGTCTCGAGCGTGATCATATCGTCTGTGATGGCGGTACTGGTGATAGGTACTGTAGCTCCAGCAGCCCAGTCATAGACCTCCCAGTGCTTACTACGAGCTAGGTCGATGAGCTCATTGGTTATCTGATTAGCTTCTCTGATTTTCTGATTCTTCGTATCGACGACGATCAGGATACCAGGTCTATTCTCATCACAAGTACGAAGAGCCTTGATGAAGGCACCCATAGACTCCCGAGAGATGCTATTGAGATAGATGTCGCAGCGAGATAGCTGAGCATTGTCTTGAGCAGTGAGCTGAGTGATCTTATTGTTAGAGCAGTTGAAGTCTGCCAGGTTGGGTAGGTTGTCCAGGCTCAGCTGAGTGATCTGATTGTTTAGACAGTAGAGCTTCTCCAGCTTAGGCGTGTTAGATAGGTCTAGCTCAGTAAGACTATTAGAGCTACAGTCGAGCTTGGTGAGCGCAGAGGCCTGTGATAGGTCTAGCTTGGTAAGACCTAGGATAGAGCAAGTCAGGTCGGTGACCTCTCCATGTATGGTGATCTCTTGCTGTGTGAAGGTGTAGTCCGAGCGGTTAGGATCATACTCCTCCTCTACGCCATCGATGGTAATTTCACCGACCCCCTTGATGGTCATAAACTTGTTTTGCCCTACTAGGTCGCTACCTATGGTCATAGATATCTGCTGAGCGGGTACCTCGGGATCATCTTCGCCCTCATAGCGAGTTGTTCTACCATCTATAATGGCATTGCATAGATAGCCTTTAGCATTGAGAGCTGCCACGTCTGACTTGTAGACTATGTTTTGCTCCGTATCCTTATCCTTGTTGGCTATTAGTATCGTACCTTGCTCAGAGGCGTTGTTGACATCTGGGAGCGACTTGATCATAGCCTTCATAGCAGGGCCATTGATCTGGTTGTTTCGGCAGAGTATCTCTGTCAGCTCTGTAGCCCCTGAGGGGAACGTGAGCGACTTGAGCAGGTTGTCTGATACGCAGACGAAAGTGAGTGCATTGCACCCCTCTATGTTGACAGTCTCTAGAGCATTTCTATCAGCATAGAGCGTCTCTAGCTTGGGGCAGTCTGAGAGGTTGATGTGCGAGAGGAGATTCTTAGTGACGACAAAAGCTGTTAGCTCAGGAGCTCCTGAGAGGTCTATGCTACCGGTCATCTTGTTAAAGTTCCCCCACACCTCACGTATAGTGCTGTGGTTAGGTGAGAAGGATATCTCCTTGATACCACAGTTTGTGAAGCGCATCAGCGTGACATCGCCGATGATGGAGAAGGTACGTTCAGCCACCTTGTAGCCACCACTAGGATCCTCCTCGAGTCCCTCAAACTCTAGGGAGGCTCCAGGCACGGTCTGGATCTCCAAATTGATCGACTCCCCGATCAGCTTTTCGGTTGTCATCGTGATCTTGTTCTGCCCATGTAGCGGGATACACATCCCACAGCATAGCAGGATCAGTGTCATAAGTAAAGAAGTGGTTCTTTGCGTCATAGTTCTTTTGTTGAGTTGATATGATTTGTTAGTTAAGTGACTTGTTAGGGTAGTACGAGCTTATAGCGACGGCTATCGCCTGCGCTGGTCGTAATGGAGAGGATGTACAGACCTTGTGACACAGCCTCCGTGACGAGTTGGTGCCGTCCCTCTGGTGTGAGTCCCTCTGCCTGCAATGCTCCAGAGGGTGTGTATAGTCGCCACTCGATAGGAGTAGCACTCTCTACGTAAGGGACACCATCTAGGATCGTGACACGACAATCGTTCGTAGTGGGTGAGTCAGTAGCGTTATGCCCTGTCGTCTCAATGGTGAGATCGTCTATCAGTAAGCCCGTAGCTCCAGCAGTCTGATGAGCTAGTATGAGCTGTATCTCTTGTCCTCGTAGGGAGGAGAGGTCGTACTCTATCTTTTGCCAATTGTATGAGACTGGGGTCGTCAGGAGTAGCTTAGACTCCGACTTCCATACGGTAGGATCTATTGGAGCCACGACCGATAGGATCGTCAGTGTGTCTTGTCTCTTAAACTGCTTGCTAAATGAGCGTGCGTAGAGCGTGAGCTTTGTATCTGCTGTCTCAGCTTCAGGCACCTTGATGACAGGCGAGATAAGCCAATTGTTACTCTGCACAGGATAGCCGACCAAATCTGTGTACCCTCTGAATATTGTAGGGTAAAAAGACCACGACAGGAGACAGTCCTCACCAGAGCGAGACATCGTCTTTGCTGACAATTGGTCTGCAGAGACGTTGAGACGCTTGAGTTCTGCAGCTAGAGAAGTCCATCCGACATGATCGCCATCGAGATCGGCACGACTCCAGCCTAATAGGCCATCTGCCTCAAAGGACTCTTGGAGTGGAAGCTGCATAGCGCCTTGATGCGCAGCTCTCACCTGTACTCGCTGTGATAGCGGAGTGCTGGCTCCATTTCGATTGACCGCTATCAGTGAGAGCTCGACCTCGCCAGTGGTCGGCCAGGTGAGGGCGAGACGAGGCTCATGGGTCGTCGCATAGTCTGTCCCATTGACCTGCCAGCGATACTCCGTGACAGGAGGCACGGAGCCTACGTATGCTTGTATCTCAGAGGGAGTATCGGTCGTGACACCCCAGCTAGGTATGTAGAGATCACGTACTACGGGTGCATCTTGCGACGAGAGGCACTCTTTGCTCTTATTGTATACCCCTTCTTCGCTGATCAAGAGGATATCCTGAACCTCCGTATAGGTACCAGCTGCTGAGAGGAGGACAACCTTTGGGATGCCAGTGATGGTGACACCTAGCGCATTGGCCATATAAGCGTCAGATACTATGGGATAAGGTATCGTACCACCATTGGTCCAGTCCCCCTGTGTGTTGTTTCCTTTGCCCTCTATCTCTTCTCGCTTGGCTCCAGTTGCTTCGACCCAGATGAAGTATAGCTCGTCAGTCCCCTCAGGACCATACTTCTGCCAGAGTCGCTCTGCGGTGCCTCGCTTGTGTATTTGCCAGCAGGGACCACAATAGGTCCCCGAGAAGTCTATGACCACTCTTTTCCCAGCTCTAACGAGCGAGTCTATGCTGATCCGCTCACCATAGATGGTCTGAGCAGTGTAGACAAGACTCTTGAGGGGTAGCCACTCCCCATCTACTCCTTGAGCCCGAGCAGGTAGTGCAGTACTTAAGTAGAGCGAGCATAGTAAGAGACCTAAGAATAGACGTAGCGTATTTGTCTTTTTCATATAGCCAATAGTTGTATGGTGTACGTGTATAAGGGGGGAGAAGATGTGAGTACTCACACCCCTGACCTCTGTTTAGCGACATATTCCCAAGAGGAATTGCGCTCGCAAAGATAAGTTTTATTTTTAATTCTAGCAACAATCTATAGTTTGTTCTGTAAAAATAAGAACACGTCGGAGTGGTCTTCATATTGGAGTGGTGAAGCGGGGGCAGCGCTAGGAAGTATAAAAAGGATCTCCTATGCTATGCGATGCATTTACCACAGAAAGACTGATCTCCACGTAGGGATTTGCAAATATCCACGTGGAAAAGCGATTGACTAGAGGCACTAGTGCCTCTAAGAATACTAGTGTCGCTAGCGCAATTTCCAGTAGTAAGTGCAACACGAAGCGTATAAAAGCACCCACCCCTGGGGGCTAGCCCCCAGGGGTGGGTCGAAAGACTTAAATGATTACCTTCG
>UQDF01000013.1 GCA_900539765.1 uncultured Porphyromonas sp.
TGAAGTTTTTTTCCTACATTTGTAAGTGTGTTGCACTTGACACTGGAATGTGCGGCGGAGTGCAGCTTTCTGAAACTATTGCACTATAATAAATTATTATCTATATTTGCGATACTGTTATTCACTTGAATATAGTGATCTATGACAGAGCCTTATAGCCCTGAAAAAGAATGATAATAATGGATCTATAAACACTAAACAACAATAACGCTATGGGTTTGAAAACTACTACTTGTCAATCATTAATTAAGGCTCGACGAGTGCTCATCGGGAGCTTACTGACAGCGCTTGCGCTTATCCCATCTATGGGGGCTCTCAAGGCTCAAGAGCAGATCATGCTCGTTGCAACGGCTGAGCAAAATCAGTGGAAGATCACCGTGGAGGCCGACTCCGAAGTGTGGGCCGACTGGAATGGCAACGGAGAGAAGGACGATAACGAGCTCCTCACCTCTGGACAGCTTGCTGAGCAAACGACCGCATCCGCTACGCTCAAAATATATGGAGCGGTCAAGAAGCTAAGCGCTCCGAGCAACAACATTCAGAGTATAGACCTCGAGCAGGCTACTTCGCTCATCGAGATTGACATGTCTCACAACGACCTCGAGGATATTGATGCTTCAGAGTGTGAGAGTCTTTCGGTAGCCAACGTAAGCCATAATCAGTTCGAGTGGATCGACTTCTCTTACAATGATGAGCTCACCTCCCTAGACTGTAGCCACAACGAGAATCTGAGTGGACTAGATCTACCTGATGGACTCAAGGAGCTCAGATGCAGCAACGGAGCCCTCTCCTCACTAACCATTTCCTCACTCTCTCAGCTTACCCTCCTAGATTGCTCGGAAAACCCATTGCAGATGATGGACTTCTCCCAAAACGGTGCTCTTCAGTACCTCTACCTACGAGGCCTCGACCAGATACCTTACTATGCTGGAGGTTTGCAGATCTCTAATCTCACCAATCTAGTGGAGCTTGACTTCTCTGGATCTACATTTACTTATGTAGAGTGCCCGCAGTCGGAGAGTATGAAGATCTTCAACTGTAGCAATACAAAGCTGGACATCTTCTACGTGGCTGGCTTCCCCAACCTTGAGGAGCTCTACGCTAGTGGCTCTATGATCCTGACGCTAGACATATCTCAAAATAACAAGCTCAAGAAGCTCACCTGCGATCGCACACAGCTTAAGAAGCTAGATATGCCTACAGATCCGCAGCTAGAGTACATCGACATACACAACAACCACTTGCTCCTCGATGGTATCAAGAAGTTTGTCGAGGCGCTCAATGACCGCACGGGTCTAGCAGAGGGTACCCTCATACTCATCGATAGCTACGAAAAGAGCGAGCTCAACCCCTACGACGACGAGACGCTACACGCTATCATGGACAAGAACTGGGCTCCCTATGACTACAAAAACGGGGAGCAGGATGGACTCAACCCACTCAGACCATCTGACATGCCACTCTCTCCATACGTCACGGATCAGCCTAAGATCGTCCTAACGAGTGACGCTACCTCGGGGCAGTGGGATCTGCAGATCGAGATGAGAAATGATGAAGACAAGAAGTCCGTCTGGATCGATCGCAATGAGAATGGGGAGTACGACGAGGGCGAGGAGGTCACAGACTTCAATAAGAGCCTACACTTCCCGCACGAGGCACAGGTCATCACGGTATATGGTAACGTACAGAACTTCTTCTGCTATGCCAACAGCCTCACAGCTCTCGACATATCCCAGTGCCCAGACCTAGAGATCCTAGATGCCTCTGACAATAAGCTCGCCACGATCGACCTGAGCGCAAATGGTCAGCTCAGAGCTCTCACACTACATGGCAACATGCTTACGGAGGTAGATCTATCGCACACACCACACCTCTTCCGATTCTACTGCAACAAGAACCAGCTCACCCAGCTAGACCTCTCCAAGACTCCTGACCTGATACAGCTCAGATGTGGTAGGAACGAGCTTACGCAGCTAGACGTCTCGATGCTTACGCAGCTCAAGTACTTCGACTGCACAGGCAATAAGCTCACGACGCTCGACCTGACGCACTCGGAGGACTTGACCAATCTCCTTTGCGCAGACAACCAGCTCACAGCTCTAGACCTGACAGCTTGCGCTGACCTTGAGGAGCTCACCTGCTACAACAACAAGATCGCCACGGCTATCGATTTCTCAAGCTGCACAGCCCTCAGAGAGGTAAGCCTCTTTGGCAATCAGATACAGAGCGAAGAGATGCTACAGACCGTCAGCTCACTGCCGAAGAATGAGCAGGCTGAGAAGAAGGCCTTTTACGGTATCGACACAACCCTCGAGCCAAAGGACGGCAACGTAGTCACCAAGAAGGCGGTAGCAACGCTAGCCGAGAGAGGCTGGATCTGCTACGACTTCCAGAGCGGTGCCAACGAAGGTAAGAACGTCTACGCAGGCTCCGAAAATGTAGCCATTGACGCACCACGAGCTCACGCTGAGCAGATCATTTACCTCAGTGACTCGCAGGAGCTACTGATCCCGACCTCCTATGCTAGCGTAGCTATATACGATGCCACGGGTACACTGATCCGCTCTCTAGAGGGTGCCGGTCGTGCTGACCTCTCTGAGCTACCTGCTGGACTGTATGTCGTGACGGGTGTCGCTGCCGATAGTACGAGCGCTAGCACTGCTATGACAATTGTCAAGGAATAACACAACGCTGTCTACTACCAATACAATGAATATAGTACGCAACTTCTGGGCATTCGCCCTACTACTCTCTGTGGCTCTCCTGCCACAGAGAGTCTTCTCGCAAGACGTGCAGAGCCTCCCAAAGATGGAGCTACAGCTCATACCTCAGAGCGCCACATCAATTATTATCACTGTAGGAGACCAGGAGACAGAGATATATGTCGACGAGCACCGAGGCTCTCTCGTTACGCACAGGGTACCCGCTGGCGAGGACTATACACTCTCGATATCCTCCGCAACTAACGAGGCGACGATCTATGGAAATCTCGTATCGGCTAAGATCGTAGACCAAAAGGTTTACGAGATAAAGGTTGACGGTATGAAGTCACTAGAGGAGCTATCGGCTTTTTCCTGTGGACTTAACGACTTATACCTCAAGGGGTGCGACCGCCTCAAGTATCTCCACCTGACGCAAAACAACCTCTCCGAGCTCTCTCTGGCTGAGACGCCAGCACTCCAAGAGCTCAACGTCGGGTACAACGTACTCCGTGAGCTAGACTGCTCGCCGTGCCCTAACCTGCTCAAGCTCATCTGTAGCAAAAACGATCTCTCTAAGGTCAATATCTCTGGATGCACCAAGCTCAACGAGATAAATGTACAGATGAATAAGAAGCTCACCACCCTCGACCTCTCCTCCTGCAAAGCCCTCGTGGGACTAACCTGCGCTAGCACAGCTATCACAGACATTGATGTCTCTGGATGTGAAGATCTCATCTTCGTAGACACGTCCTTCTCCCCCGTCCAGCGCTTCAAAGCTCGCGGGTGTAAGAGTCTTCAGACGCTCAGCTGCTATCAAAACGATCTCTACAACATAGATCTCAAGGGTTGCGAGCGCCTAGACAAGCTGACGCTACAGCACAACCCCAACTTAGGTCTCCTAGACATCAGATCACTCAAGCGACTCGTCACGCTCCTCTGCTCCGACTGCGGACTAAAAGAGATCAAGATCGGAGATCTCCCCAGCCTCGAGGAGTTCTACAGCTTTGACAACAAGCTTGTCTCGCTAGACTTCTCAGGAGCGCCTAACCTCCGCGAGCTACAGTGCGACAACAACAAGCTGCAGTCGCTACAGCTAGCCAGCTCTATGCCGCAGTTAGAGCTAGTCTCCATCGTCAAGAATGACCTCTCCGCCTGCGCTATCGACAGCATCTGCGTAGCTCTTCCCGAGAGGGAGGAAGCCGCACCGCTCCGCATAGCAGCCAATCCAGGCGCTGAGACGAGTAAATCTTTCCTAGCTGCTGACAAAGGGTGGAGCGTAGATATCTTCGGCAATGGAGAGGGGTGTAGCATCAATATAGGCGTAGAGGCCATCGAGCGTGTTGAGAGCCTCTGTCTGATCGATGAGACTGGTATCACCCTCCTCCCCGAGAGTGCGCTTTCGGACGTGGCGCTGTATAGTATGGAGGGAGAGACGCTCTACCACTTCGCTGCTCAGGAGACACACCCCTCACGCCTCACACTACCCTCTGGGCGCTACCTACTTAGAGTCGACGAGATGACACGTCTTGTCATCATACCCTAATCACACATCAGCAAATCTGCAGATTATGAAGACAACTACACATAGAGTGCTACTCCTATGCCTGATCCTACCCTTCATAGCGGTGACCAGTTATGGGCAAGGGGAGTTTGACCCCAATCGTTACATAGAGCTCACCACCACGCTGAGTGCAGGAGAGAAAGTGCCTATCGCTATCAATAAAGACGCTTGGGTCGATCTCAATGCCAATGGTCAGCTAGACGAAGGCGAGCTACTCAAGCTCGAAGCCATCGACGAAGGACCCGACCAAGGCATACAGCTATTTACCGTAACACTATCGGCACAGACCTTTAGGATCTACGGAGACTTTAACGAGATCATACTACGTAAGTGGAGGCTCTCCCAGATCGACGTCAGCCGTATGACACAGCTCACCTACCTAGGCGTACCCTATAGCAAGCTGAAGCAGATCGATCTGTCGGCACTGACCAAGCTCAAGAACTTCGAGGGGCGCAACAACCAGTTTGCCGAGTTAGACCTTTCGCATCAGCCCGCCCTAGAGCTAGTAGAGGTCATCTCCAACGATCTGACCCGTCTAGACCTTAGGCAGAAGCCTTATCTCTACTTCGTCGGAGTAGCGCACAATGCGATACGAGACGAGGCGATGGATCTACTAGTCAATGCGCTACCGATGCGTAGCGAGGGCGAGTTCAACGAAGGCGAGCTATACGTCTTCACACTCAATGAGCCTACCGAAAAGAACTATATGACCGACCGACAAGCCGCCATAGCTGATGGTAAGTATTGGAACGTGCAGGCCTGGGACAAGTCGCGCAATGACTGGGTCAAGTATATGGGCGAGCCTACAGCAATCACTGAGGTGGCTGCCGCTCCGACAGCACTCAGAGCCCTCTACTCAGGCTCGGCACTCGTTCTCATAGGTACCACACTCGATGAGCCGATACAGATCCACGACTATTCAGGAGCGCTCCTAGCCACCTTCGCCGGCGATCAGGAGACGACCACCTACCCCATAGCACTACCTGCAGGTAGCTACATCATCACCCACTGCGGAGCGACAGCCACACTGCAAGTCCTATAAGTTTACCTCTCACCAATAGAACCAATCAAGCATATACTAAGCTATGAACAAACTAGCTACACGACTCATACCTCTCACACTGCTCTTGCTGCTACCGCTCAGCACCCATCTGCGTGCTCAAGTGACGCCAGCGCCTGTCGATGGGCCTCGTCTTACTCTGACGACTGACCTCCCTATGGGTACCCAGATAGGCATAGCCTTCGTCCCACACGATGAGACCGTCTGGGTAGATGTCAATGGCAACGGCATCTGCGACAGAGGCGAGGGAAGAGCCAAGGGCAACGTCGGTAAGACCAACGTTATGATTGTCACGCTTGTCAAGCCGAGCGTCACGATCTATGGTCCCGTGGATGCGATCCGTTTTGGAGGCCTAGACCTCACAGGGGTCGAGGTCACTAAGATGCCTAAGCTAAAAGAGATCCAGTGCTTCAACAATCGGATAGATCATCTAGACCTCTCTGGTAGCACCGGACTACAGACGCTCTTTTGCTTTCAAAATCAGATCTCCTCGCTAGACCTTTCTGCCGCTAAGGAGATACACCACATACTTTGCTTCTACAATCAAATCGGAGAGGGAGAGATGAATGCGCTGATGCGTAGCCTCCCCGACCGTGCAACAAAGAAGAAAGGACTCATCATAGCACTCGACACGACCAATCCTGAGGAGCGAAACGTCTGCTCTGTAGATGCCGTCAAGGCTGCTCTAGATAAGAACTGGGAGGTCAACGACTTCCACGGGGACAAGCAGTCCTGGACAGGCATACCCTACAAAGGCTCTCCCACAGCAATCCAAGAGTTACTCCCAGACACCCCCATCGTCTACTATGACGGAGCTACCCATGCGCTAGTCTTGGCTGGTAACCCAGGCGCTCCCTATGCACTATACTCGGAGACAGGCTTACAGCTGACCTCAGGGGCCCTAGACGCTAGTGGTCAGTGCCAGATAGCGATGACAGCCTATCCCGATGGGGCTTATATCCTCAACCTCGGAGGCGAGAGCTTCAAGATCTACCACATCTAAATCAAAGCAGTGATCCACGTGGGGCGTGTCACCTAGAGGAGACACGCTCCTCCATCCACTACCACACACTAATACACCAACTATGTCTCGACATCATATCACGAGACTGTTGCAAAAGTCAACAGTCTCACAATCTTGCAAGCAAGATTGTCCAGACTTTGCAGAAAGGATGAAGCGCAAGACGCTGAGGGGAAGGTCTGAAGGGAGCATACATCCGTATGTGACCGAAGCCGAATCCCGAAAGCAACACAGCGATTCGCCTTTATGCAACAGTCTCATCACATATCTCATCAGCCTCCTCTCACTACTGGCGCTACCAGCCCTCGGGCAGAACCCCTTCACGCCAGTCGCTACCGATGGCGACCGCATCGTCCTAACCACCGCCATAGAGCGTGCTGACGAAATCACATTCGTCATACGTCCTATAGAGCATGGCGTATGGGTAGATCAGAATGGCGACGGTCAGTTCCAGAGGGAAGAGATGGCCAGCAACCCTGAAGACGACCTCGATGATCCAGGACAATTCCTAGTAACCTTTCGGGTCACATCACCTCAGATCACAATCTATGGCAAGATCGACCAACTCCTCATCCCAGACTGCAAGATGACTAGTGTAGATCTAACACACGCCACAGCACTCAAGACTCTAGAGGCATACCGCAATGAGATCTCCTCGATCACGACACCAGCTGGTCTACCACTAGAAGATCTCTGGCTGGCAGACAACAAGTTGCAGGGGATAGACTTCTCCAATTGTAGCAAGCTATGGTTCATCGAGCTCTACAACAATCAGATCTCCGAGGAGGCTATGACCAAGGCCTTTAGCACCTTGCAGCACGCAGCGCCCGTTGCTGATCCCGAGCTAGACATCCCCGAGCCGACCATTCAGGTGATCGACACGCACAGCGACCATGAGGGCAACGTATGCAACGTCGACGCCGTAGCTCATGCCAAGAGTCTCGGCTGGGCCGTCTACGACTTAGCAGGAGACACACAAGGCTGGACTGGAGTCCCCTACGAAGGTTCGCCCGTGGGCATCACGCCCATCTCGTCTCAACTGCCGACCTACAGCCGTACGCCTGAAGCAATCAGACTAGATGCGCTAGAGCCACACAGCACCATCACGCTCTACGATATGGAGGGCCGCACGCTGCAAGAGTTCACTACGTCCACGAGCACCGTCACGATCCTCCTATCAAACGAGCAGACCGCTACGCCCTACCTCCTCACGATCCAGTCGCCTGAGGGGCAGCGCGTAAGTGTCAAGCTCTAACCACGCATAGCGGCCACGGGTCGCAAAGGCAACGCATTTTATAGTTAAGCGACTCTTACAGACGATAGCCACGTAGGAAACTCGGAACCCCTACGTGGCTATTTTTCATTCTTTACGTAGAAGACAAACGATTCTTCGGACTTATCATTTGATTCCTCCGAAGTTTCATTTGCTAGAGGCTGGTGTGCCTATTGAGAGCATTGCTAAGATGATGGGGCATTCGTCTATTGCCAGCACGCAAATCTACGCCCAAATCACCGACCAGAAGATTGCAAGGGATATGGACAGATTGATGGAGAGATACTGAAAAAGAAAAGAGAAAGAGAAAAGGCGAATTAAGTAGGCAATGTCAATGAGTATAGAAAGACAATGATTTATTATGACATATAGCTGTGTGAAACACTCATTTACAGGTATTGCAGAGATGCTTTCAAATGTGTACATTTGCATTGCGTTAATGTCATTTGGTAATCATTCTGCCATTTGCGTAATGTAAAGATAGAAACGAACAGGCGAGAGAGTCCGTAAAGTTCATCAAGGAATAAATTCTTTCGAAGGAGAGGAGTGTTTGATGACACCTCCTCTCTTCCTTAAGATTAATCATAAGCTCGAAGACTGATGAAATCAAAGCTTTACCCAATATTATTGTTGCTGATATTCACAACAATAGCCAAAGCACAGGAATATTATGTGGAAACGCCAGGAACGTTGCAGGAGGTCATTGGTGCTGGTGCAGAGGAACTTACCCATATCAGGGTGACAGGGACGCTCAATGACAGAGACATCGCATTCCTGCACCACCTGTGTTGGCCCATTGCTCCCAAGCCTGCAAATATGAAAGATGAGAGTTATCTGAAAATAGCGATGGAGAAGGAAGATACCCTCAAAACATGCCTGCGACATCTGGACATGGAGGATGCCCGTATGGTGAATGATGCGTTGCCTGATAGGGCTTTTGCAGGAAGCTATCTAAGAGACTGTAAGTTACCCAAAACGCTCAAGAAAATAGGCAACGAGGCCTTTTATCTTAATGTGCTTCTTAAAGAGTTAATTGTGCCTGAAAGCGTGGAAGAGATTGGTCGAAATTTTCTTTTCTTTAGTGTCGAAATAGAAAAGGTGAAACTTCCAGACAATCTTGAAGTAATGAATGATTTGCTATTTGCAGAATGCAGAAAACTCAAAGAAGTGAATATCCCTTCCAAACTTCGGGAAATGTATGATTGTGTTTTTTATAATTGCCTTGAAGTTTCTCCTTCTGTGGCAATCTTACCCGAAACGGTTGAAATATTGGATGGCTCGCCATATTATGGGATTAGTACAATTGAAGAAGTGGTGGTCCCCAAGAATGTGAGAGTGTTAAGAGATGCATTTCATGGCATGGCAGGGTTGCGCAAAGCAACAATTCTAACGGATAAATTGACAGAGATTGGAGACTTTGCTTTTTCTTGGTGCAGTGCTTTGGAGGAGGTCAATATTCCAGATAAAATCACACGAATTGGAGACCATGCTTTCTTCTGGAATCTCAGGCTCCGTAAAATAAACATTCCTTCCACTGTCACGCGTATCGAGAAACACGCCTTTGACAGCGCACCCCTGGATTCCATTGACATACCGGCAGGTGTGACTTTTATAGGCAGGAACGCATTTTGGAATAATAGCAATCTAAAGAAAGTTTATTCACGTCCTATCGTTCCTCCAGTGACTACAGAATGGACAAATGGCGATGGCCCATATCTGCCATTCGACTCTTGTCCGATGGAAACTGCTATTCTTTATGTTCCAAAGGGTTCTGCCGATGCCTACCGCACATCCATGGTGTTTTCGGAGTTCAAGAATATTGTAGAGTTGGAGGCTTGGCAATGGCCGACTTCAATCGACACGCCAACTATGCCGACTGATGCATACCAAGTGTACGGAAAGGATGGCTCGCTACATATCGAGGCAAACGGCAACGTGAACTATGAGCCTGCATCTGTCAATGTATATAACATCAGCGGAACTCTTGTTTGGAAAGGACAGATAACCAATCAAGCAACAATCTCCCTACCCAATGGATTTTATGTTGTACATATAGGAAAAACCGTCTGCAAAATATCATTATAACAATCCTCTCAAAAGAGAAGTCTCTATGTTCTCAATCTACTTGATTACTCCTTTGTAGTTTTCTTGGAGCAGTCTGTTTATGTCTGAGAGCCGATAGAGAATCTTCCCTGCGATTTGGGTGTAAGGGATAATGTTTTTATCCCGATAGTCTTGCAGGGTACGAGGGGAAAGGAACAGTCTCTCGCAAACTTCCCTTCCTGTGAGGAAGATTTCACCTTCAAAAAGAGGACGATGAGTTTGAGCGATACTTCTGACTCGATTCATCAAACCTTTAATGCCAGAGATGAGTTGCTTCATCTCTGGTGTTTCTTTATTGATAGTTTCGTACTCCATAGTTGTTAGCCTTTACGAGTGTTAGAGTTAGCAAGGAGAGTTTCCACATCCTCACGCTTGTAATAGCATTTATGTCCGATTTGGATAAAGGGCAGCACAGACGAGTCCCGATAGTGCTGCAATGTCCGCTTACTGATGTTCAGCATTTGGCATACATCCCCATTGTGTAGTAAGTCAGGAAATTGGGCTGGTGGCGCAAAATGTTCATTAAAACTCTTTGTCAGCTCCTCGATGCACTCTTTCAGTTCCTTGTGGTTTCCTGAAAATGGGTGGGAGATTTTCGTCCCATACGTATGGGACGAATCCTCCGAGCTATCTATCTTATAAGTGTAGCTCGCCCGAGCCGAGCGTCACTACAAATCATTACTCGTCAGTGTTACCCGTCAACCTCTTGCATGAGAATTGAGGAAATAGGTACAACTCCTCTTACGTGTTTTTTTTACCTTTGCCGAGCAATGAAGGAGATCGATATCCGTCAGTAAGTCTATCCCTAAGTTATGGCACTGTTTTTCCTTTTGTTACTCCCATATTATACACTAGCGAGGGGACTCAACACCTTACGCTTGTTCGAACTCTCTTGGAGCGATCTCAAAAGGGGAAAGACTCGATCGAACTCGCCCACCTCTAAACTAAAGTACGCAGATATCTGTGACGGGGTTTTATTGATTGTGCTATCTCTTGTTGCTTTAGTGGCTTTGTCTTCGCTGTCACTATACGAGGTCGGGGTACCTCAGGGAGATAAACTTATAGGCAACACCTTCCTACCTGGACTTTTTACAGGGTGGGCTATAGAGCTCTTACGTTGCCATAGCGCTGACTGCTCATTCAACGGGGAGCAAGCAGTTTTCCTCACCCTAACGATTGCTATCTTGCTAGGGTCGCTTTATTGGCTATGGGTAGAGGTGTCCTATTGAGTCTGCTGTCCAGCCCCAAGGGCTAGCATAAAGAGAACTGTGTCAAGATGCTACTCGTCAGCCTCTTGCGGGAGACTTGCGGGGGCTTCGTTGGGTGAGGGATCTTTGCGACAGTCTTCTTTTTCCTTACCTTTGTGACACTTAACTATGACGACAGTAGAGAGATATCACGATATAAGTATGGGACACCGTGTCGTGGGACACGAGTCGAAGTGCCGCCACCTGCACGGACACAACTACCGAATACACTTCATCTGCTCCGCAGCACAGCTCGATGAGCTGGGGCGGGTGATAGACTTTGGCGTGATCAAAGAGCTCCTCTGTATGTGGCTGGAGGAGCATTGGGATCACAAGATGATGATCTACGATGAGGACCCACTACTCCCCTCACTACGGGAGCTGGTGCCGGAGGATCTGGTCGTGGTGCCCTTTAACCCGACAGCCGAAGCGATGGCGCATTACCTCGTCGAGACGATCGCTCCCGCACAATTGGCTGGCACGGGCGTGACACTCGTCAGCTGTCGTGTCGAGGAGACGGCACGATGCAGCGCTACCTACTCACTACCTATATAATATGCAGCCACTACCGGTCAACGAGATCTTCTACAGCCTTCAGGGCGAGGGAGGACAGATGGGACGTGCGATGCTCTTCGTGCGACTCTCGGGTTGCAATCTCTCTTGCGACTACTGCGACACAGACTTTGCGGCGCATCAGCTCATGACCGCTTCGGAGATTTTGGCCAAGCTGGAGGGCTATCCCTGCCGTGACATTCTTTGGACTGGTGGCGAACCGACCTTAGCGCTGCGGGAGGAGCATATAGCATTCTTTCACGAGCATGGCTATCGTCAGTCTATCGAGACAAATGGCACTCGTCCCGTGCCTCGGGGGCTGGACTATGTCACCTGTTCGCCCAAGGCAGAAGCAATAAGTGGCCTGCGGGAGCGTTTTGTAGACAACTACCCTGACGGCATCGATGAGGTGCGCTGGCCCCTACAGTTGGGCGCTCCCCTACCCCCACCCATTGAGCAGCTGGCCGAGGCACGTCGTTACTACGTCAGCCCCGTAGAGGAGACGGGCGTGGAGATGTCGGCCGTTGTGGCGCGCTGTATGGACTTCGTCCTAACCCATCCCGAGTGGCGGCTCAGCGTACAGCTACACAAGTTGCTAGGGTTTCGCTAAGTAAATGGTTTGCTATGAAGGTCTCATCGTCACATATTCGCTGGTTGCTCGTGCTACTCCCTTGCGCTATGGCGCTCTGTAGCTTGATGAGCTGCAAGAGTGTGACGCTGAGCAAGGCGGAGCTGTACGACCATACGGGACGCTATGCCCTCGCTGCCGATAGCTACTACACGCTCTACCGCAAGACCTCTCGCAAGAAGCCGGAGCGTAGGGCTTACCTAGCTTTCAAAGCTGCGGAAAATTACCAGCGACTGGGCAACACACCCCGTGCGCTCAACTGCTATAACCTAGCCCTCTCGGGCGACTACCCCGACTCGATCCTCCACCTACGCATTGCTCAGGAGCTACAACAGCTAGGACGCTGGCGGGAGGCGGGCAAAGCTTACGAGCAGTTCCTGGAGTACTACCCGCACGACTACTTCGGGCGTATAGGTCTAGAGAGCGTGCGTCAGGCCGATTCGCTCCTCGCTCACCCCACGGGACACACGGTCGAGACGGACCGACTCCTGATCTCTCCCTATGCCGAGTTTGCCCCTTGCTATGCACCCGATGGCACGATACTCTACTTCACCAGTAGCCGGGTGCCTCTCCGTGATATGCTGCAGGAGAGCGAGGTGACGGGGCTGGGGACGAACAATCTCTATATGATCAAGCAAGACGCCTCGGGCAAGTGGTCTCGCCCCGACAGCGTGCCAGGCAGTGTCAATACCTCCGAAGATGAGGGTACCCCCTCCATCACATCAGACGGCAACACGCTCTACTACTCCTATGCTGAGCAAAGCTCCACCTACGACCGCACCGTACAGATCTACAAAGCCTCCAAGTCTAGCCAAGGAGGCTGGGGCAAAGGTGAGCGCGTACCCATCTGGGAGGACTCGCTACGTATGGCAGCCCACCCTGCTATTGACGCTTCGGGACGATACCTTTACTTCGTGAGCGAGGGAGCTGGCCTGGGTGGCAAAGACCTTTACCGCATAGCCCTTAGCGAGCATGGCTGGGGTAAGCCAGAGAACCTCGGCAACGAGATCAATACGCCTGGCGACGAACTCTTCCCCACGATGGTGGGCGACAGCACCCTTTACTTCTCCTCCAATGGACGTGTGGGGCTGGGCGGACTGGACCTATACAAGGCGCAAATGGACTCGCTCGGAGGGTGGCAGGTGACGCATCTGGGTGCTCCGATGAACTCCCCCGCCGATGACTACGCCATCACCTTCGCTCCGAAGCCGCAATCGGGCTTGGCGGAGGAGGGATACCTCTCCTCGACTCGTGGCGACCAGCGTGGACGACCACACCTCTACCGCTTCTCATTGCCCGCCACCATCATCCGCATCGACGGCTTCGTGATGGATCGTGAGGGGTACGGCATACCGCAGGCGACGGTACGCATCGCAGATGAGCAGGGACTGCTCGCCACACCCATTGTCTCGACACGTGACGACGGCTCTTTCGTCCTTGAGATCGCCGGGTCCAACCGCTACGTGCTACACGCCTCGCACCCAGACTACCTCAACCAATACATGCCGCTCGTGACCGACAGCGCTACCGAGAGCACCGACTACTTAGTCGACTTTTACCTAGCTTCACGCCTGCACTCGGAGCAGATCCACGACATCTACTACGACTTCGACCGAGCTTCGCTACGCCCCGAGGGCAAGAAGAGCCTCGATTACCTCGTCACGCTCCTAGAGCAAAACCCCGACGTGCGCCTAGAGCTGAGCAGTCACACAGATCGTAAGGGTTCGCAGGCATACAATCAGAAGCTCTCGCAGCGTCGTGCGCAGAGTGTCGTCGACTACCTCATCGCCAAGGGCATTGCCGCCGACCGCCTAGAGGCACGGGGCTATGGCAAGGAGCGTCCCTACGTAGTGACCAAGGGGATGGCGGCACGCTTCGACTGGTTGCCCGAGGGGCAGGAGCTAGCAGCCGAATGGGTCGACACGCTGACCGAAGAGCAGCAGATCGTCTGCGATCAGCTCAATCGTCGCACCGAGTTTACCGTCATACAATAACATATAGAGTGACCTAAGCAATGATACATTACCAAGCTGACCCAGACCTAGCGGGTGTCTACCTCATCGAGCCAGACTGCTACGGCGATGCGCGCGGCTACTTTGCCGAGACTTACCGCGCGGCAGACTTTGCAGCGACCGTCTCGCCTAGACCATGGGTGCAGGAAAACGAATCCTCCTCCGTCCGTGGCGTCTTGCGGGGTCTGCATCTCCAGCGAGGCGAAGCTAGCCAGGCGAAGCTGGTACGCTGTGTGGTGGGCGAGATCATTGACCTGATCGTTGACCTACGACGAGACAGTGCCACTTACGGGCAGTGGCGTAGCTATCATCTCTCGGAGACAAACCATCGGCAGCTCTACATACCGAGAGAGTTCGCGCACGGCTTCCTCGTGCTCTCGGAGCAAGCGAAGTTTCTCTATAAGGTGGACAACGGCTATGTCCCCTCGAGCGAGCTCTGCATACGCTATGACGACCCGCAGCTGGCGATCCCCTGGGAGTCGTGGGGCATCGCGTCCGAGGAGCTGATCCTCTCAGACAAAGACCTGCGTGGCATCTCCCTAGCCGACTACACCGCATCTCTATCATGACGCAACAGACTATGACTACATACCGACACACCTACGCCGTGACTGGAGCCGCTGGCTTCATCGGCACCAACCTCGCTTACTACCTGAGCGAAGCCCTCGCCCCCGACGAGCGCATCGTACTGATCGACAAACTAACCTATGCAGGCAACTACCGCTCCATCGAGCCGATCATCGACAACGAGCGGGTCATCTTCGTGCAGGCAGACATCTGCGATGCCGAGGCGATGGACGACCTCTTCACCCGCTATGCGCCGCACTACCTGATCAACCTTGCGGCCGAGAGCCACGTCGATCGAAGCATCGAGGACCCCGCCATCTTCGTTCGCACCAATATCCTCGGTGTGCAGACCCTGCTAGACACCATTCGCAACCATTGGTCTACTACCAGCGGGCGAGGATCTTATCCCGTATGGCAGGAGGGGCGCATGATGCTGCAGGTCTCTACGGACGAGGTGTATGGTTCGCTCGGCAAGGAAGGCTTCTTCGTGGAGAGCACACCGCTCGACCCGCGCAGCCCTTACAGTGCTGCGAAAGCTTCGGCAGACCTCCTCTGTAAAGCGGCCGTTCACACGCACCATGCGCCAGTCGTCTGGACCAGATGCTCGAACAACTACGGACCCTACCAATTCCCCGAGAAGCTCATCCCGCTCGTCATCCGCCAATGTCTCCTCGGCAAGGAGATACCGATCTACGGCACTGGCGAGAATGTGCGTGACTGGCTCTACGTGACCGACCATTGTCGTGCGCTACACCTCGTGGTGACTCAGGGGAAAGCTGGCACAGCGTACAATATCGGTGGGCACAACGAGCATACCAATCTAGAGATAGTCCGCATCATCATCGACCAGCTGCACGACCGTCTGAGCAAGGAGCCAGCACGTGCCGAGCGCATCTCTGAAATCTTAGGCGCTCAGGTTCAGCCCGAGCTGATCAACGAGCAACTGATCACCTTCGTTCGTGATCGCCTCGGTCATGACGCTCGCTACGGCATCGACCCCACCTTCATTCATCAGGAGCTAGGGTGGCTCCCCTCGATCCCCTTTGCTGAGGGCATCGGCTACACGATCGACTGGTACCTCGACCACTTCGACTGGGTCAAGGGGATCACCGACGAAGACTACCAGCACTACTACCAGCAGATGTACAGCGGACGATGAAGGTCTACGGCATAGACGACGCATCGCGGCTCTTTTACAAAGGCGAAGCACTACTTCGTCCGGGCTACCCTTTCTTCGTTCCACACCTCGAAGCGGAGTGGTGCGCCATCCCTTCGCTCGCTATCAAGATAGGGCGGACGGGCAAGTGCGTGGCACCTCCCTTTGCCGAGCGATACATCGAGGCATGCGCTGCTGGCTGGGACATCACCTGCCGCTCGCTACTCGCTGAGCTGCGCGAGGCACGCGCTCCGTGGGAGCGCGCCAAGGTGTACGACGGCAGTGCCGTAGCCCTCGACTGGCAGCCCCTTGACACAGCGCTTGCAGAGTACTTCACGCTAACCCTCTCCGAGCAGAGCTGGACGCTCTCCCGTGAGGCGGTCTGCCAAGCCCTGTCGCTCCTCTCCGAGTGCCTCACCATTCACACGGGCGACGTACTCCTACTCAACGCTATCCCCATAACAGCGGCTCCCGTCATTGCCCCCGAGCAGCAACTCTCCCTGACGCTACAAGCTGGCGAAAAGCTTCGCTCCACTACCCTACTACGCATCAAGTAAAGCATCTATATCGAATCGTCTAAAAACCCCTTCACTATGGCTATTGTATCTCCCTCCCTCCTCAGTGCTGACTTCCTGCATCTCGCCGATGAGATCACGATGATCAACGAGAGTCAGTGCGACTGGCTCCACATTGACGTAATGGATGGTGTATTTGTCCCGAATCTCTCCTTTGGCTTTCCTATCATTGAGGCGATACGCCCCATCTGTCAGAAGCCTCTCGACGTGCATCTGATGATCGTCGAGCCGTGGAAGTTCATCGACCAGTTTGCCAAGCTCGGCATCCACATTATGAACGTACACTACGAGGTGTGCCCCCACCTGCACCGCACGCTGCGTGCTATCCGTGAGGCAGGTATGCGTCCAGCCGTCACGCTCAATCCGCATACCCCCGTGGAGTTCCTCACCGACATTCTCTGCGAAGCCGACATGGTACTCCTTATGAGTGTCAACCCCGGCTATGGTGGGCAAAAGTTTATCGAGCAGTCTATTCGCAAAGTAGAACGTCTGCGCAAAATGATCCAAGAGCAGGGTCTCTCCACCCTCATACAGGTCGACGGCGGAGTCAACCTCGAGACGGGTCGCCAGCTCATCGAGGCGGGTGCCGACTCACTCGTGGCGGGCAGTGCCGTCTTTAAGGCTCCCAATCCCAAGGATATGATCGCACAGCTACACGCCTTGTAACCCACCTTGCACTACCTCGTCCGAGGGCTACACGCCACAATTATGCGCCCAGCATTGGTGACACTCCTGTCGCTAGTGCTGGGCATTTATCTAGGTAGTCTCGGGCTACTAGTGGCACAGTGGTACTTCCTCGGCATCGCTGTGGCGACACTCCTCCTCGTCCTCTCTAGGCTTTGGCGCAAAGCACTCCTCGCTGGCTCCGCTTGGTACCTACTCCTCCTCTGCACAGGAGCTTGTCTGGCTACAATCCCTAGGGAACGGCTAGCGCTCCTTCCACAGTCCTGCGAAGGAGCGACTTACCTCGTCACCATCTCCCGTCCGCCCACTGCGCGTGAGCAGGGCTTCCGTGCCGAGGCAATCATCGAGCAGGCGACAGACCCGAGCGGAGCTCTCCTAGCTCAATGGAGTGGCCAGCGCATCATGCTATACCTATACAATGACTCGCTCCAACTCTCGCCTCGCACCAGTTACCTCGTCCGTGGACGGCTCACAACACTAGACCAAGTCTCCTCGCCAAGCTATCAGCACTACCTCCTCTCACGAAAGGTCTCGGGCCTTCTATCCGCCTCCACAGCCGAGCTTTGCAGCGAACCAACGACCACCCACTGGTCACGTTGGGACCAACTACGCTACCGCGCCTATACCCTCCAGCAGCGCATCGGTGGCACGCTAGACGAGATCGACCAGCTCACACCACTGCAGCGAGAGACGCTCCGTGCCATCTGCCTAGGGGATCGCTCCGAAGGCACCATTGCGGAGGCACAGTTTCGCTCTGTAGGCGTCGCACATCTGCTGTCGGTCAGTGGCTTTCACGTTGGGGTCGTCCTACTACTCATCTACTGGCTCATACGCTATCCGCTACGGCTCATACGCAACGTCCACACCGCTTACCTTCTACGCTGGGGCCTCACCCTTGTAGCAGTATGGATCTACGCTTTCATCTGCGGACTCTCCATCCCGACACTCCGCGCCTCGCTCATGTTCTCCATCTTTGCTGTGGCACGTCTCTTGGGGCGCTCCACCGATCGGCTCAATGTCTGGGCGCAAGCAGCCGTCCTCCTGCTTATTATCTCACCCTACGCACTCTTTGACGTAGGCATGCAGCTCAGCTTCGGAGCGGTACTCGCCATTTTCGTCACCTGGGGCGCACTCAACCAACGCATCACACCGAGCAATTCACGTATCGTCAGCTACCTTTACTACCTCATCGTCACGACCCTAGCCGTGCAACTCTTCGTCTGGCCTATCCTCGCACGCAGCTTCGGCACCACAGCCGTCTGGCTACTCCTCGCCAACCTCCTCCTGTCACCTCTCGCCACGCTACTCATTATCACGGGGCTCGTCACTATGGGACTGCTCGCCACTGGGCTCCCCACGAAGCTTCTACCGATGCTTCTCGTCGGTGTGAGCGATCTCACCAGCGGAGCGGTGGCACTCCTCGAGCAGCACTTCACCGCTCAGCTTAGCATCGCCATGCCGCTCTGGCTCTGCATCGCTTACTACCTCCTCCTCTACGCCTGGGTGCAGTACCTCCTAGCCCGTCCCCGCCCCATACGCATCTAGCTACGGTCTCTTGCTGCTACCCTAGCTAATTCTTATTTCGAATCAGCTCACGATACGATTGTGCTTCAGAAAAAGCTAACCCCCACCTGGGAAATCTCAAATCTTCACGTAGAGTATTTTATCCTTCCCGCACAGAAGCATCGCTCCCCTAGAGCACGTTGCTGAGATAGCCAAGAGAAACTCAATCTAATCTACTCGCCATCAGGTCAAAACGGAGAAGACTCTTCCTTCGTTTCCACTTTTGGACGAAGGGGGGAGAGGTTAGGTTAGGGGAGCTACTGCAGGGGGAGGGTGATCCGGAAGGTGGTGCCGACCTGTAGTTCGGAGTGCTTGACGTAGATGCGCCCACTGAAGTAGTGCCGTATGATGCGGCGTGCGAGCGATAAGCCGAGGCCCCAGCCACGCTCCTTGGTGGTGAAGCCAGGCTTGAAGATCATCCGCTGCGTGGCTCGTGTCATACCTCGACCCGTGTCGGTGATATCGAGGTAGGCGTTCTTGCCGTGTGCCTCTGTGGTGATGGTGATCTTGCCTTTGCCGTCCATAGCGTCGACGCCGTTCTTGACGATGTTCTCGATGACCCAGCTCATGAGGTCTGGCGTGATGAGGCAGTAGAGTTCTTCGGGTGCTGGCTCGAAGACGATCTCCACCTGTCTGGAGATGCGCCGTGAGAGGTATTGCACGGAGGTGGCGACTAGTCCGTTGAGCTCTATGGAGGTTAGCTCGGGTAGGCTACCAACCTTTTGGAAGCGGTGGGCGATCAGTTCGAGGCGATTGACATCTTGACCGATACTCTCGATGATCTCGGGGGGTAGGTTGTAGCTCTTGAGCAGTTCAGTCCACGCCATGAGCGAGGAGATGGGCGTGCCAAGCTGGTGGGCAGTCTCCTTGCTGAGTCCGACCCATATACGGTCCTGCTCCCAGTGCAGTAGACTGCGAATGGTGAGGACCAGGATGATGATGTAGAGGATGAAGATACCTGTCTGCAGATAGGGGAAGCGTAGCAACCGCCTCAGATTACTGCTGTCGCTGTAGTAAAGGTATTGGCGCCCAGCGGTACCTAAGTCAATCTCGATGGGAGCGTAGCCAGAGCGAAAAGCTGTGAGCCGCTTTTCTAGAACAGTCGAGTCACGAGCGACCTCTTCGGGGTCGATGTTTTTGTATCCTAGGATATTCCCAAGGCTGTCTGTGAGGATGAGTGGTATGGTGGTGTTTGACTCTAGGATCTGGAGAGCTAAGGCATTGAGCTGCTCGTCGCTTTGGCTGGCTATACACTCGGTTGCCTCGGCCCAGGTCTGCATCTTGAGTCGCTCCTCGTCGGCCATGCGTCTCACGAGAGGCTCCGAGAGGATGAGAGGTAGAAGTGACACGACGAGCGCCAGCACGACAAGTAGTATGTTGGTAGGTAGCGAGCCTAGTAATCTCCTAGAGGATGACATGTGGGTGAGGATTAGAATGGCGAGCGCTCGATCCCAAAGGGTACATTCGGCGCAAAGCTGTATCTTTGTAACGAATATCTCACGCTTTTATTATCGTCCACCGACCTATGACCTCAACACAACACATGCGCCAGCGCATCGTCCAAATGGCTCACACGCTCTTTGTACAGCAAGGAGTCGAGGAGACGACTATGGTTGCTATTGCTGAGGCTGTGGGGTGCAGTCGGCGTACGGTCTACACCTATTATAAGGACAAGCAGGCGCTACTCATGGCGGTCATAGAGCGGGAGATCAGTCTGATGAGCCAGTCGCTGAGCGAGGTGCTGGCTCACCCTGGCGATGCGATCACTAAGCTACTGGTGCTGCTGGACAATCATCTGCAGCTGATACAGAAGACGGTGCAGAGACAGGGCGTGCATAATGCGAGCTTCTTTAGCGATAGCTTCAACATCGAGCGCCTTCGTCTCAAGTATGACCAGAGCGAGTACGATATGCTCAAGCGGATCCTGCAGGAGGGACACGATCGAGGAGAGCTACTAGTCCCTGATATCAACTCGACAGCCTACCTGCTCCTCAAGAGCTTCAAGAGTCTAGAGGCGCCTTACATCAATCGCTACCACCATGAGTACGGCAAGGAGGACTATCTACGCATCATCGCTGCGATGAAGCAGCTGCTCAGGCAGGGATTGACCAATCATGCAAATACAAAACCTATAACTCAATAGAATCTATGAAACTACTTCAGGACAAAGTGGCTCTGATCACCGGAGCAGCACGTGGTATCGGCAAGGCGATCGCCACGAAGTATGCAGAGGCTGGATGCCATGTAGCTATCAGTGACCTCAAGGTTGCCGACGAAGCAAAGGATTACTATACTCAGCTGGCTAAGGAGTGCGGGGTCACGATACGCACCTACGAGAGCAATGCGGCTGACTTTGAGGCAGCACATCAGCTCGTGGAGCAGATCGTCGCTGACTTTGGCAAGCTAGACGTTCTAGTCAACAATGCTGGTATCACACGTGACGGTCTGCTCCTACGTATGAGCGAGCAGCAGTGGGATGCGGTGATCAATGTCAACTTAAAGTCCGCCTTCAATATGACCCACGCTGTGGCTCCCGTCATGATGAAGCAACGTCAGGGCAGCATCATCAATATGGCGAGTGTCGTCGGTGTATCGGGCAATGCGGGTCAGGTGAACTACTCTGCCTCTAAGGCTGGTATGATCGCACTGGCTAAGAGCGTCGCTAAGGAGCTCGGCTCACGCGGTATCCGTGCCAACAGCATCGCTCCTGGCTTCATCGAGAGCGATATGACCGCCGTCCTCAGCGAGGAGGTACGCAAGGAGTGGGCTAAGCAGATCCCGCTACGTCGTGGTGGTAAGCCTGAGGATGTGGCCAATGTGGCTCTCTTCCTCGCGAGCGACCTCTCCTCCTACATGACAGGACAGGTGCTCTCCTGCTGCGGTGGTATGAATATGTAATGCCTTAGTAAGCAGACCGATGCCTGACCTACAGATCCTCTACGAGGACAATCATCTCCTCATCGTCAATAAGCCAGCGGGGATGCTCGTACAGGGTGACAGCACGGGCGATACCCCGCTCTCGGAGCTTGTCGAGCGCTATCTCATCGACAAGTACGACAAGCCTGGGCGGGCGTTCGTTGGGGTCACGCATCGTATCGATAGACCAACGTCGGGAGCTGTGCTTTTTGCCAAGACTTCGAAGGCTTTGTCACGGCTCAACGCTATGTTTCAGCGACGAGAGATCCACAAAGTCTACCACGCTGTGGTCTGTGGCGCTTTTCCCCAGAAAGCGGGCGAGGCTAAGGATCTGCTCTATCGCAATCGCAAGCAAAACAAGAGTTACGTCGTGACGGAGCCTCACGCTGAGGCTAAGCGCGCCTGGCTCACCTACGAGCGTCTCGCTGTGGGCGACCGCTATAGTTTGCTGGCCGTGACGCTACACACGGGACGGCATCATCAGATACGTACGCAACTGAGCCATATGGGCTACCCGATCAAGGGAGACCTCAAGTATGGCGCTCCACGGAGCAACAAGGATGGTGGCATCTCGCTCCATGCGCGTATTTTGAGCTTCGAGCACCCCGTATCGCATGTGCATATAGAGGTCATCGCGCCATACCCTGAGGACGATGCTATCTGGTCTTTGCTGAGCCATACGAAGTAACCAAGCAAGTCGACGAAACAAAAGAAAAGGAGAGCTTCACCTAGCATGAGGTTCTTCTTTTTCTTTTGTGGGGACGCAAGACGTGTGACGATTTGTGGGGACGCACGGCTCGTGCGTCCCTATAGTCGTGTAGCCTAGGAGCAAGCTACGGCTGTAGCTTGTCCAGTAGCTCCTGGTAGTAGCTCCAGTCGGAGTCTTGGACTACCTCAAACTGTAGCGGCAGGAGAGGTAGCTCAGCTAGCACCTCCTCGAGACGATCGAAGAAGGGGTCGTATGTGCGACTCACATAGAGCCACACCTTGCGCCCTGGCTCTAGGATAGAGGCTGCGAGGATCGCCATCTTGTCTCGCTCCATAGCGGTCTGTAGCAGTTCGTCGACCGCCTCTATCTGCTCTGCGTCCGTATCCGATGGCTCTATGCCCTCGCTGTCAAAGAGGTAAGCGATCTCGATCACAAAGCGGTACTTGCCCGTAGCGCGAAACTCCTCCAGTTCATCACGTACATGCAGGTGAGCCGTCTGGCCAGCTTCGCTTTCGGCCAAGCCGTTGAACCAATTATCCGTCAGTCGCATAGTGGGCTTACTTTCTGCCAATGGTCACGCCAGCGCAGGGGAGCTGGTAAGCGTGAGCGATGATGTCGGTACAGCAGGGCGCACCGAAGGCTCCCGTATTGAGACAGAGGTGGTAGTTGGTCGACTCGCCCCACTCCCTATTGGTCATCTGCTTGTAGTTCTTGCGGCGGGCGCGGTCTGAGTGGTCAATGCGCTTGCGCGCTGCGTCTTCTGTCTCCTCATCGCCTCGCTGTAGGAGCGTCTGGATACGCGCCTCGACATCGGCATAGAGGAATACATTGAGCACGTCGTCCCGGTCTCGTAAGATGTAGTCGGCACTGCGCCCGATGATGACGCAGGGACTCTCTTCAGCTATCTTGAGGATAAAGTCGTTGAGATAGCGTGTCACCGAAGGCGTCTCGACGAGTCCCGTCATAGGTACGGAAAAGAGCGATCCGTGAGACATCGGCATAAAGTCCAGCCCTGATGTCGATGCGTACTCGCTCTGCTCCTCGACATAGTCTGCAGCGTAGCCACTCTCCTCGGCGATCATACGGATGAGCTCCTTGTCGTAGTAGGTCAAGCCGAGTTGCTCCGAGAGCTGACGCCCTATGGTGCGAGCTCCGCAGCCATACTGTCTACTGATCGTAATGATGCGATAAGCCATATACTAATGGGAAATAGGTCTCTACAAATGGTGGGTGCGCTCAGCGCTACGAAGGAATGTCTGACCCGTCAAACGCAAAAGGCAAGAGAAGCCGACAGTCGCTAATAACGATAGCATCGTCTGTGCCACAGAGGATTACCTCAAAGGGCTTGCCCTGTCGCTTTACCGTCTCCATCATCACCTGTCGGCACACACCGCAGGGGGAGATCGCCTCGATACGCTTGCCCTCTGTTTCAGCGACGATCATCATCCGCTCCACGACAGCTCCTGGGTGATGCGCCCCGATGGCGTAGAGTGCCGTTCGCTCCGCACAGAGCGTGGGCGAGAAGGAGGCATTCTCCTGATTGCACCCCAGCACGATCTTTCCGTCCTCCAGCTGTGCCGCAGCACCTACATGAAAGTGACTGTACGGGGCATACGACCGGCGTGTAGCCTCTACGGCAGCCTCCTCGAGTTGCTCGTACACGGCAGGCCACTCCGAGCGGGGTAGCCGCGTGTAGGGGATTAGTAACTCCTTATCGCTCATAATACTATCTACTTAAATCTGAATAAACTAGAGGACAAGCTCGACCAAACAATCAGCCGAACTTGTCCTCTCCTTAGTTCTTGCAAAGATACATTAGATCGTTGCTAAGCTCTCACAGGTCACATCGCGAGCGATACGACCGATGAGTCCAGCTAAGACCTTGCCTGGTCCTAGCTCCACAAAGTACGTAGCACCATCGGCAACCATCGCCTCGACACTCTTCGTCCAGCGTACGGGAGCTGTGAGCTGAGCGATCAGATTAGCCTTGATCTCCTCCACATCGGTATGAGGACGAGCATCTACATTCTGATAGATCGGGCAGATCGGTGTGGCAAAGGTTGTCGCCTCGATAGCACGCTGCAGACGCTCCTTAGCGGGCTGCATAAGCGGTGAGTGAAAGGCGCCACCCACCTTGAGCGGTAGCGCACGCTTAGCCCCCGCAGCCTTGAGCAGCTCGCAAGCCTCAGCAATACCCTCCATAGTGCCAGAGATGACTACCTGACCCGAGCAGTTATAGTTCGCAGGTACCACTACCTGATCCGATATGCCACGGCAGACCTCCTCGATCTTGTCGTCAGGCAGTCCGATGATCGCAGCCATCGTCGAGGGGCGTGCCTCGCAAGCAGCCTGCATAGCGAGCGCACGCTCAGAGACGAGTCGCAGCGCATCGGCAAAAGGCAAGGCGCGACTCGCAACCAGTGCCGAGAACTCGCCCAGCGAGTGACCAGCGACCATGTCTGGTGCGAAAGCCTCCCCGAGCGCCACGGTCATCGCCACAGAGTGGAGGAAGACGGCGGGCTGCGTCACCTTCGTCTGCTTGAGATCCTCTTCGGTACCCTCAAACATGGTCTTGGTCAGGTCAAAGCCTAGCACTTCGTTCGCCTCGGCAAAGAGCTTGCGTACCGCTTCGCTCTTCGTATAGATCTCTTGACCCATACCGACGAACTGTGCGCCCTGACCTGGGAATACAAAAGCTTTTTTCATATGTTCTTATCGAATTAGATTAGTTCCAAAGCACGGACGAGCATGCGGTAGCTACGCTCCACGGAGGAGATGCTCACACGCTCATCAGGTGAGTGTGGGTGCTGGATCTCAGGACCGAAGGAGATCATATCCATATCGGGCATGACACCCTGTATGATACCGCACTCGAGACCAGCGTGCATCACCTTGACAGCGGGTTCCTTGCCGTAGACCTCCTTAGCGGCCTGACACATCACCTGCATTACGTGTGACTCAGCATTGGGCTGCCAGCCTGTATAGGGAGCGTCAAACTCTACGCGAGCGTCCATCAGTAGGAAGCAGCTCTCGATGCTAGAGGCGACCCACATCTTGCGTGAGTCACTAGAGGAGCGGACGAGGAAGCGGACAGAGATATGTCCCTCGCCAGCCTGTACCTGAGCTAGATTCGACGAAGCCTCTACCGTGTCGGGGAACTCAGAGAGCATCGAGATGACGCCATTCTGACAAGCATTCAGTGCGTGGATCAGTGCATCCTGTATCTCGTCGGGGAGGATCGTCTTAGGACGGTCACAACGCTCTAGAGAGACGGTGATGTGATTCTCTATCCCAGCAAACTCCTTATTAAAGGTCTCCTCATAGTCAGACACCAGCTCCCAGAGGGCCTCGGTGTCGTCCTCTTTGACAGAGAGCAGCGCGACAGCCTCACGAGGTATCGCATTGCGCATATTACCTCCATCGATCTCAGCGACTAGAGCGCCGCACTGCGCGACAGCCTCCTTGAGGAGACGCGCCATCAGCTTGTTGGCATTGGCACGACCGAGGTGTATGTCCACACCGCTGTGTCCACCCTTGAGCCCCTTGATCGTAAGGCGTACGCCTATCTCGTCCTCGTCAGGCTCGTGGTTGTCCTGGTACTCTAGAGAGACATTGACATCAATACCACCAGCACAACCGACGAAGAGGTCACCCTCCACCTCGGAGTCTATATTAAGGAGTATGTCACCCTTGCTAAAGCCTGGCTTAAGGCCGTTGGCACCGTCCATACCGACCTCTTCATCAATGGTAAAGAGAGCCTCGATGGGACCATGCTTGAGCGTATCATCAGCGAGTACAGCTAGAGAGAAGGCGACTCCCATACCATTGTCCGCACCGAGTGTCGTGCCATCGGCTGTGATCCAGTCGCCGTCTTGCATCGTTTGGATAGGATCGGTCTCGAAGTTGTGTACCTTGTCCGAGTTCTTCTGAGGTACCATATCTAGGTGTCCCTGTAGGGTAGCTACGGGACGATCCTCTAGTCCAGGAGTGGCTGGCTTACGGATCAACACGTTGCCCACCTCATCTACATGGGTCTCTAGTCCTAGTCGCTTGCCCTCGGCAACGACATACTCCCTGACAGCCTGACAGTGGCCTGTGGGGCGGGGTATCTGTGTGAGATCATAGAAATAGCCCCATAGTGTGGAGGGGGCGAGCTTTTGGTAGTCAGCTTTGTTCATCATAGCTTATTCTCTTTATTTTTTGAAGTGTCTTCCAGTGAGGAGGCACGTTTGTAGTGTCTATTGACTATTGGTAAGGCAAATATAGCAATAATCCCCGTAATAATGGTCCAGAGGGTCTGTACAGCGTGGACTATCAAGGCAAAGTGTCCCGCCTCGGCTTCGCTCACGCCAAAGGCTGTCAGCGATATAATCACCGCATAGTGCCACGGACCGACACCCGACGGCGTGGGGATAGCGACCATCAGCGTGGAGAGGACAAAGGAGGCAAAAGCGACCCGATGACCTAGCTCTGCCGTGAAGGTAAAGGCTCCAAATGTGAGGTAGAAGAAGTAGTAGTAAAAGAGCCACAAGAAGATCGTGAGTACGACAAACTGACCCCAGGCGCGCCATCCTCTCAGTGTCGAAGCGGCTTGCAGTACGGAGTGAAGCTTCTCTCGTACACGCTGCATGAAGCTACTCTTTCTAAAGCGATAGAGGACCAGCACGATGACGAGGAGTGAGACCCCTGCTATCAGCCAAGCTGTGGTGTAGTCTGACGAAAAGAGATCGCCTAAGCCATCCCCGAGCGTTAACCCCTGAGCAGCTAAGATATGCGATATAGTCCCTGGCTGAAATAGCATCATCGCCACGAAGAGTGCCACCACAACGACAGCATCAGAGAGACGATCTACTAGGAGCGTGCCGACGGTTGTCGAGAACGTATAGTCCTCTCGTTGCTTCATCTCGGTACAGCGCCACACATCACCGGCACGAGGTATGACAAAGCTGACCGCATAGCTCCCGACCGTGATTAAGATCGGATTGATGGGTCGGGCAGGGGTCGTGTATAGAGGTCGCATCTGGAGGTGCCAGCGATAGCCTCGCGTGGCATTGCCCAGGAGTCCCATAGGTAAAGACAAGAGGAGATACTCGTAGCGCACGCCATGCTGCAACAAGCGTAGCGTGTCTGCGAGCTCTAGATGGCGATAGAGGTACAACAGTATCGCTAGCCCTATGAGGAGTGGCAAGAAGTTCTTCAGCCACCATTGCCAGGAGTGTCTCGTCTTCACGCTCCAAAAGTACGAAAATTAGAGATTAGAGATTAGAGCCTAGTTTTTTAGTGTCCCTAGTAGCTCTAGCCAACAGCTAACAGCCAGTATCCAATAGCAAAGGTCACCTAACCCTCTAGGAGAGGACTAGGTGACCTTCGTCAAGTTTGGTTGCTTAGGTTATCTCAGATTGCGAATGATCTAGAGAAGTTGGTGTTTACTTCTTGATCTGATCAGCAGTCTCCTGAGCCTTGTCGGCAGCGTCCTGTGCAGCCTCTGCGGTTGCATCAGCAGCAGCCTCAGCCTCGTCAGCAACTACCTGAGCTGCGTCCTGAGCTGCGTTCTGTAGATCCTGAGCAGCTGCGTCAAGGTTCTCCTGAGCGTTCTCAACATTCTGCTCAGCCTGCTGAGCGTTCTGACTTTTGTTCTCCTTGTTGCAAGAAACAAGGCTTAGAGCTGCAACAGCAGCTACAAGTACAAATACCTTCTTCATATTAGCTTTAGTATAAGTGATTAGTAACTGGTGCAAAGGTACGCATTAATTCCGAATGTGCAAGCATCTGACAGATTTAGTGATATCATCAAGCGTGTAGTAGGTGTAGGGTATCGCCACATTGTGACCTGTCGGCTGCACTTGATAAGCGGGGATCTTAGTGGCGCAATAAGCGAGTGCGACGAACTCGGTGCAGTAGAGCGTAGTCGTATCCCTTAGGTCAAAGCGTGAGTCAAACCTCTTGGGATATCGTCCCCCAGGGCGATGTAGGTTGATGTACGCTCTCATTTTCTGCAAGCCTAAGCTGTCTAGAGCTAAGGCGGGGTAGACCGCTATCGCCTCGGACTCCATCACGAAGCTGTCTAGCGACTGACGAAAGATGCCGTCAGCACCGAGTGAACTGTCTTGGTAAGCGTGCCACACGACCCACTGATGACCCGTAGAGTCGTAGTCGATGATGCCGCAGTGGCTGTAGCGTTGCTCCTCGGAGGCTATCTTGCTAAAGAAGGTCGAGAGCATCCCCTCGCCACGACGCAGTATGAGACTGCCGGGGCGTAGTGTAGTCGTATCGAGAGCGATGCTCTCCTGCCCGTGGTGAGACGTGCAGGAGACTGCACCGCATAATATAAGCCCCAAGAGCAGTAGACGGAGAGATCTCGCTAGCTCTTGGGGCTTGTGGTAGATAGACTTCATCTATAGATTAAGTCTAGAGAGCGTCTGCCGGAGTGGCAGCCGCCTCGGTTACTTCATAGGTATGTCGACGATCTTCCACTCGTTGTCTACCTTGGTGAGGACAACCTTTTGCTTGAAGACATCGGCACTATCAGTCGGATTGGTCGGTTGCTCGGTCGTCTCGACATAGCAGATGATCGTGTCTTGGTGATCCTCTGTGCTTGCGATCTTGGTCGTCCGTGCAGCGGCCTCCTCCTGAGTGAATCCCTGAACGCTATCAGAGCCGAAGTAGTCCATAAGATTGACATAAGCCTCAGCCTGCTCCGATGCCGTGTAGGTACGAGCCTTGTCGTAGTCGCCAGCATTGAGAGCCTTGAAGAAGTCCATCGTGACCCGCTCTGCCTTTTTCGTAGGACTAGAGCAAGCTGCAAAGGCTAGCATGCTGACGAGTGCAAAGCTGATTAAAGCTAATCTCTTCATATATATAAGGTCTTAAAGGTTAGTAGTTCCTTTTACCGCTTAAAGGGCTTATAGTTGCTTCTTAGGCTTGATGTGATCTAGCTTAGAGGGCTGGGTCATGTGCTTGGGATCCATCACCTCATCGAGATCCTTCTTGTCTAGGATGCCATGTTCTAGGACAAGCTCGTAGATACCCTTGCCCGTCTCAAGCGCCTCCTTGGCAATCTTGGTTGAGTTCTTGTAGCCGATGATCGGGTTGAGAGCCGTGACGATCGTGATCGATGCTTCGATCTGCTGGCGGCAGCGCTCCTCGTTGGGCGTGATACCAGTGATACAGCGCTCGATGAGGGACGTGATACCACGCATCATCAGTTCTGAACTCTCGAAGCAGCACTGAGCCATAACGGGCTCCATAGCGTTGAGCTCCATCTGAGCAGCATCGCCAGCCATCAAGACGGTTGTGTCGTTACCCATTACCTTGTAGCATACCTGACTCATTACCTCGGGGATGACAGGATTCACCTTACCTGGCATAATGGAGGAGCCAGGCTGCACAGCGGGTACGTTAAACTCGCCGATACCAGCTCTAGGGCCAGAGGAGAGGAGACGGATATCGTTGCAGATCTTATTGATCTTGACAGCGATGCGACGTAGTGCGGATGAGTAGCCGATCATCACAGAGGTATCGCTCGTAGCACCGACGAGGTCAGCGCTGAGCTTAACGGGCCAGCCCGTGATCTCAGCCAAAGCCTTGACACAAGCCTCTGCATAACCTGGTTCTGAGGCGATACCCGTACCAATAGCGGTGGCACCCATATTGACCGTTAGGAACTCCTCGCAAGCGCTCTTGAGGCGAGGTAGCTCATCCTCTAGGATAGAGGCGAAGCCGTGGAAGGTCTGTCCCAGCGTCATAGGCACCGCATCTTGTAGCTGTGTGCGACCGATCTTGAGGACATGCTTCATCTCCTCTGCCTTGGCACGAAGTGCTGCTATGAGCTGCTCGACATGCTTGTAGACCTCCAGCCCCTTGGGGTATAGCCCTAAGTGGATAGCAGTGGGGTAAGCATCATTAGTAGACTGCGAAGCATTGACTCCATCATTGGGCGCGAGGAACTTGTATTCGCCTGGCTTGTGACCCATCTTCTGGAGGGCAATGTTGCAGATCACCTCGTTGGCAGCCATATTGGTTGTCGTGCCAGCGCCACCCTGGATCATATCCACTGCAAAAGCATCGTGATGCTTGCCAGCGAGTAGCTCCTTGCAGGCAAAGACGATAGCCTCGTACTGCTCATCGGTGAGGATGCCCTCGCTGTGGTTAGCGACAGCTGCGCCCCACTTGGTGTAGGCGAGACCCTGGATGAAGTAAGGGTACTGGCTCAGCTTGAAGTTGCTTATCTGAAAGTTTTCCATACCGCGTAGCGTCTGCACGCCATAGAGTGCGTCTGCGGGTAGTTGGCGATCGCCTAGCAGGTCGCCTTCCGTTCTCATTTGCTTATTAGCCGTCATGTCTATATAGTTGTATTATCTGTATTTCGCTATGAAGGTCGGTCACAGAAGCGTGACTGTACAATCCGTTTGGCAAAGATACCTCTTTATTTTCTTATTGCGAAAGGGCTGGTCCAATTCTTTTGATCTGATGGGGGGAAAGCTAGGCTGCTTATTTTAGCCAAACGAGGTGAAGGCACCATAGCCACGTGAAGAATCTCAATTAGCTAGCTGGAAAATTAAAACTCTCCACGTAGGCGAGAAGTGATTCCTACGTAGAAACGAAATGAAACTTCGGAGGAATCAAATGATAAGTCCGAGGAATTTTTCATTTTCTCGGTAGAGGATAAAAAATATCCACGTAAGAAATTGGACGTTTCTCACGTGGATATCTGAAAGAGGTTGTTTTGTAGTCTGGACGACTGCCTGACGAAATCTGATTAGTTGCTCACGGGAGCAAGCTACCCATCGGAAAGCTAAGAGGCTGTCTTACAAAGCTGCCGAGATTGCCGATGTGGCAGCAATAGCTATGAATACGAAGATGGCTATGGAAATGCCTATGCACACAGCGGCGGCAATGGTAAGCCCTTTGGCCCACTGGAGCGAGTTGCGACTTGCCCTCTCAGCTTCTGCGTAGTTGCCTCTCTCATAGTGTGTAGAGACCTGTATCGAGTAGATAAGCGGTATAATCCCTAGCGGGAAGAAGAAAAAGACGCAGAGGATGCTCCACACAAGGTTGTCGGGTGGCATCTTGGGGCGGTTTTGTGGCTGCATGTGGCTGCTATAGCCATACGGGGTGCCGTAAACAGGAGCCCCCGCATAGGGATTGGACCCAGGAGCTTGGTACCCAAAGAGGATGCGTAGCTCATCCAAAGTCTGAGCGGGACAAGCATCGCTCATGCCATCGACGCGTATCATAGTCTGGGGAGTAATCCTTCGTGCGGACAACTCCTCAATCGTGTAGGGACCTAGCTCCTGTCCATTGCAGACGATGTAGTACTGCTTCATACGTCTAGTTTAGTTTATGATCTATATGAGCGGGATCGCAAAGCTTAGCGAAGGCTCTGGATCTCTTTTTGGCTCAATCTATGTTCTTCTTGCGCAAAGGTATGTAATCACTTGGACTTATACAATATTGGCAGGCGTTGCTAGTCGGGGTAGCAATAGCGCACTTGAAAGATGTGTCACCATCTCTAATGTCTAATCTCTAATTTCTAGCCTCTAACCTCTAAGGACTCTCCCTTGACGGAAAAGTTGTACTTTTGACACGACAACGAGCGAAAGAACTATGGATTCTGTACGAGCGAAGAAATATCTAGGGCAGCACTTTCTCACGGACCGTGGCGCAGCACAGCGCATTGCCGACTCGGTCGCAGACTATATCGGTACGCCGATCCTAGAGGTGGGACCTGGTATGGGTGTCCTAACGCAGCCTCTCCTAGAGGCGGGACACGACCTGCAGGTGATCGACATAGATCATGAGAGTATCGAATATCTGCACCAGCACTTCCCGCAATTGAGCCAAGAGGGGCGGATCATCGAGGGGGACTTCCTCAAGCTTCCCGCTGAGGAGCTGATACCTGGTCGGGCGGATGCGTCTTTTGTGGTGATCGGCAACTATCCGTACAATATCTCTTCGCAGATCTTCTTTCGCATCCTAGAGCTACGCGAGCGCATCCCAGCTGTGGCGGGTATGCTACAGCACGAGGTGGCACAGCGTCTGTGTGCTACGCCTGGAGGGCGCGACTATGGCATCCTGAGCGTCTTGCTCCAGTGCTGGTACGACTGCGACTACCTCTTTAAGGTGTCTAAGCGTGACTTTAATCCACCGCCCAAGGTCGATGGTGGCGTGATGATCGCACGACGAAATAGTCGCACCGAGCTACCCTGTGATGAGACTAACTTCAAGCGGGTGGTCAAGACCGCCTTCGGGCAGCGGCGGAAGATGCTACGCAATGCTTTGCAACCGCTCTTTGGCAAGGAGTTTCCCTACGCTGATCATGAGATCTTCACGCTCCGTGCGGAGCGTCTCTCGGTAGAGGACTTCATCGCTCTCACCTTGATGTACGAAGCACTACCAACTGACAACCTAACAACACCTTAAATATAACCTTTATGAAAAGCATCTTGCGTATCTTACTGCTACTCCTCCCCACGCTCTCACTGATGGGGCAGCAGCGGGAGTACCCACTACCAGAGCGACCTGCGAAGAATGTGATCCTTCTCATCTCGGACGGCACCTCGCTACCGACAGTCTCACTAGCTCGCTGGTATCAGAGGGCGCTCGATCCTCAGGCGCAGCACCTAGCGCTCGACCCTTATCTCTCGGGAAGTGTCATCACCTACTGCTCCAATGCACCGATCGGGGACTCGGCTCCGACCACCTCGTGCTATATGACGGGCGTCCCCTCGATCGATGGCTTTATCGCAACCTATCCGTACAGCGAGCCACACAATGACCTCGTACCGCTCGACTCTTCGTGGTCTTACCGTCCTGTGGTGACCCTTCTAGAGGCTGCCAAGCAGACGCAAGGCAAGCGTATCGGGGTCGTCTGTACGTGCGAATTTCCTCACGCTACGCCAGCAGACTGCACGGCTCACACGCCTTCTCGCAGACTCTACAAGAGCATCGTGCCACAGATGGTGGACAATGGCGTGGACCTCCTCCTGGGTGGTGGTACCTCGCTGATGACGAGCGAACTAAAGGAGCGTCTGAGTAGACAGGGTATAGCACTTTACCTCGATGATCTCGCAGCTATGCGGGCGCATCGAGGGGGCGGTATGTGGGCGCTTTTTGGAGAGATGGATATGCCGTACGATATGGACAGCCGTTCGCTGGGAGACACGCTGCGCTATCCCTCGCTGGCTGAGATGACGGAGACGGCAATCCGTAATCTAGAGAACCCTAACGGCTTCGTCCTAATGGTGGAGGGCAGCAAGGTAGACTGGGCGGCTCACGCCAACGACCCCGTGGCGATGGCTACGGAGTTTCTAGCTTTTGACAAGGCGGTTGCCGTGGCGCTGGACTATGCGCAGCGAGACGGGAATACCATCGTCCTCGTGACGGCAGACCATGGTAATAGCGGTATGAGCATCGGTCGTCCTGCCGACAAGGGTTATGCTCGTCTGACACTCGATGAACTGATCATGCCGCTGACACGCTTTCGCTACAGTTCGGTAGAGCTGGGACGTAAGACAAGTCAGACGGCGCTCTCACTCCTTGCTGATAGTCTCTACTTATGGAGCGGCATACGACCTTCGGAGGAGGAGCTAGCAGAGATTAATGCGGTCGAGGACTACGCCTGCTCGACACTATCGACTGAGCAACGCAAGGCGAAGTACGAAGAGCTGGGCTGGAGCCAGAAGTATCGTCTGCAGGATTACTTCGTCGACTGGATGAAGCGTCACCTAATCATTGGCTTTACCACGCACGGGCATACGGGCGAAGAGGTCTTTCTCGCTAGCTACACGCCGCAACAGTTGACGCCGATCAGAGGTTGTGTGACCAACATGGATCTGCATAACTATATGCGTACGCAACTTGGTCTAGAGCAGACGATGCTAGAGCTCTCGGAGGAGTACTACGCGCCACACGATGCGCTCTTTCCTCAAGCTCAGTACAAGATCACAGGTGATCAGCCCGAGGAAAAGCGGATCACGATCCACTACCAGGGACACGAGATCGAGCTACGCGCCTACCAGCGCAGAGCATGGGTTGACGGGGTGGAGCAAGAGCTTCCGACGCCTGTCGTCTACGTCTCCGAGACGAACAAGTTTTACCTCTCTCGCACCTTGTCGCGCCAGCTTTAGCTACACTTTCTTGAGTTGTCGCATCAGAAGTGGCGACACAACTAGTAGCAAGACGGCAAGCAGGACGACACCGATGCCGACGCCTTGACCTAGGGAGAGCTCCTCGCCTAGGGCTAATGCCCCCACAATGACGGCTGTGAGTGGCTCCAACGCACCCATGATGGCGGTTGGCGTGGAGCCTATTCGCTGTACTGCCCAGACGAGCGTGATATTAGCGCAGACGGTCGGGATGAGTGCTAGCAGGGCGGTGTAGATCCACTGCGTCGTATTGTCTAGAAGGAGGCTGGCACCCGTAGCTTTGCAAAAGAGCGCAAAGAGTATGGTCGAGAGTCCCATCACGTAGGTGGTCAGCTTGAAGCTACTCATCGGCTCTAAGCGGGAGTGCCGAAGGATCACGATGTAGGTGGCGTAGCAAAAGCCAGAGAAGAGTACCGTGAAGAGTGGTCGCAGTGGGATGGCTGTCACGTCAGACTCAAAGAAGCCTGAGATGAGCGACACGCCACATAAAGCTAAGAGGACAGCCAGCCCCTGCAGTAAGTTTATTCGCTGACGAAAGACGATAAACATAAGCAGTACCACAAACGTTGGGTAGCTGAAGTGAAGCACCGTCGCCACTCCCGAGGGCATATGCTGATACCCCTCGATGAGCAGGAAGGAGGAGAAAAAGTATAAGACTGACAAGGCGAGCAGGATCAAGAAGCTTCGCCACGATACCCGCAGGGACTCTCTACGTATCACGACGATGCTACCGACGATGAGTGCTGCGATGAGAAAGCGATACATCAGCACCGTCCCCTCAGCCACGCCCTGCGCCAGCACTGGTATGCTCAGCAGTGGTATCAGTCCAAAGGTTGCCGATGAAATGAGTCCCATCAGATAGCCCAGCCAGTCGGTCGTGGGGGTACTTGTCTTGTCTGTCATATAATATAAGGTTATTGGGTCGTATAGAAAAGGAGCCTCATTGCTCTAGCTACAGTCGTATGCTAGACCAATGAGGCTCTTTATGTAGTTGTGATGCGCCTCTGCTATCGAGCGAGACGACTATCCAAGATATGCTTTTAGGTACTCGCAGCGGTCAGACTGCTTGAGGCGACGGATCGCCTTCTCCTTGATCTGACGCACACGCTCACGAGAGAGCTTGGTACGCTCACCGATCTCCTCGAGAGTCATCTCGGGGCAACCGATGCCGAAGAAGCAGCGTAGCACCTCCGCCTCACGATCTCCCAGCTGATCGAGGATACGATCTATCTCTGCGGAGAGAGACTCGTTGATCAGACTGCTATCGGTCGAGGGCGTATCCTCATTGACCAGGACATCTAGCATATTATTGTCCTCACCCTCCACAAAGGGAGCGTCGAGAGACTGATGCTTGCCCTGCACCTTGAGCGCCTCACGGATCTTGTCCTCGGGGAGCTCCAGCTCAGCAGCTATCTCCTGCGGACTAGGACGACGACCATTGAGCTGCTCGAACTTGACGATCGCCTTATTCATCTTCTGCTGTAGTCCCACCTGATTGAGCGGCAGGCGTACGATGCGTGACTGCTCGGCAAGTGCCTGCAGGATAGACTGGCGGATCCACCACACAGCGTAGGAGATGAACTTAAATCCACGTGTCTCGTCAAACTTCTCGGCCGCCTTGATCATTCCAATATTTCCCTCATTGATCAGGTCAGGAAGGCTCAGACCTTGGTTCTGATATTGCTTTGCCACAGAGACGACAAACCGGAGGTTGGCCTCCACCAGCTTGTTCAATGCACGCCGATTACCACGATGTATCTCACGCGCTAGCTCCACCTCTTCTTCAGGAGATATGAGGCTCGTTCGCCCGATCTCTTGGAGGTAACGATCCAGCGATGCACTCTCACGGTTGGTGATCGACTGATTGATTTTTAATTGTCTCATTGCCATGGCTATACTCGATTAAAGGGTTCATTCTACTCTTGCTGGAGCTTGTCTCCTAGCCTCTACGACTCGTGAAGATGACTGCGCTAGAGGTACCACTTCTAGAGAGATGACTCAGATCTCATCACAGAGCTGATAGTTGTAGTCTCTAGGAAGGGGTAAATCAAGCCAGTGTACTCAAACCGATCGCAAAGGTCGTAAAAACAAATAACATAAGCGACATTTGTAAGGTACATTAACCTTTGGAGGTCTGAGCAACACTCTTTTCAGGGATCTAGCGAGCTTCAAGAACTCCGTCTCTCTTCTCTTTAGAGAGACAAACGACTAAAAGTTTATTTCATCACTCTAAGATATCCTCCATAACGTCATCGACGGCGTCATCGACAGCTTCGCTCAGAGGCTCGTGTAGCTCGACCGTCGCCTGCTCGCCACATGGAGAGAAGCCCTCAGGCACGTTAAACGGCGTCTCCACCGAGTAGCCCAGCGACGAGTCTGCGTAGACAGCCTTCATAAAGTAGCCGAAGACAGGCAGCGCAGCCGAGGCACCCTGACCATACGCCATCGAGCGGAAGTGTATCGAGCGCTCCTCGCCACCGACCCAGCAGCCCGCCACGATCTCTGGAGAGAAACCGACGAACCAGCCATCGCTATTGCGCTGTGTCGTACCCGTCTTACCTCCCAGAGGCATCGTCAGATTGTGTCGGAAGCGTAGTCTACCGCCCGTACCGCCATCGACCACAGCGCGCATCATGTCAAGCATCTGCAGGGCTGCTCGTGCGGGGAGTACCTCCGTAAGATTGGCCGTAAAGGTCGCTACTACATTGCCATAGCGGTCCTCGATACGAGTCACGGGAATCGGGTCGACACGGATACCTTGATTGACGAAAGCACTGTAAGCCGCCACCATCTCGCTGACCGTCACGTCAGGTGTACCGAGAGCCACCGAGACGACAGGGTCTATGTCACCCTTGATGCCGAAGGAGTGGAGCAAGCGAACAAAGGTATAGGGCGAGGTGCGTCCCATCAGGTATGCTGTGACCCAGTTCGAGGAGTTTTGCAGTCCCCACTTGATCGATACCATCTCTCCGACTCGCTTAGCACCAGTATTACGCGGCGTCCACGCCTTGCCATTGGCATCATAGAGCGTGATCGGCTGGTGCATCACCTGTTCACAGGGAGAGGTGCCCTGTATCATACTGAGGGAGTAGAGAAAAGGCTTGATCGTCGAGCCCACCTGTCGTCGTCCCTGAGAGACCATATCATACTTAAACGTGCGAAAGTCCACATCTCCGACATAAGCCAGGATATTACCATTGTGCGGATTCATCGCCATAAAGCCCGTGTGGAGGAAGTGCTTATAGTATAGCACCGAGTCCCGAGGAGTCATCTCCTTGTCGATCCAGCCGTTGTAGCTCCAGACGCGCATCTTGCGATTCTGGTCAAAAGTCTTGCGGATCTCCTCAGACGACATACCGAGCTTCTTAAGCGAGCGCCAGCGATCTGTGTTGCGCAGCGCACGCTCGATAGCCTCGTTGCGCTGTTGTGCCGTCAGGTCACTACTATAAGGAGCCAGCTTAGAGCCCCGCATCTCACGATCGAAGTTAGGCTGTACAAACTCGCTCATATGCTTCTGCACCGCCTCCTCAGCGTACTGCTGCATGCGACTATCGATCGTACCGTAGATCTTGAGTCCATCGGCATAGAGATCGTAGTGAGAGCCGTCAGACTTCTTGTTTTTCTGACACCACCCATAGATCGGCTGTGTCTCCCAGAGGAGCGAGTCGATAGCATACTGCTCCTGGTTCCACTGCGAGTAGTCGCTTCGCTTAGGTTTCTTGGCAGTCAGTAAGAGACGCACGAACTCTCTATAGTAAGGCGCCAAGCCATCGGAATGCGCATTGCTGGTGAAGTTAACCCGAATCGGCTCAGCAGCAGATGTTGTGTAGGTCTCGTCCGATATGTATCCCGCTCTCTTCATCTGCTGGAGTACTACATTGCGACGTTTCAGCGGAGCTTCGCTGTCAGCGTGCAGCACAGGGTTGTAGAGCGAAGGATTCTTGCACATACCCACCAGCATCGCTGACTCGTTTAGATTCAGCTCTGAGGGCTTCTTGCCAAAGTAGGTCTGCGCAGCCGAGCGAATACCGATAGCATTGTAGAGGAAGTCAAACTGATTGAGATACATCGCTATGATCTCCTCCTTGGTATAGTTGCGCTCCAGCTTGATCGCTATAACCCACTCGATCGGCTTCTGTAGGAGGCGTTGTAGCGTCGAGTTAGCATGAGGCGAGTAGAGCTGCTTAGCCAGCTGCTGCGTGATGGTACTACCACCACCACTAGCCGTATTGCGTAGCACGCCACGCTTGATGACAGCACGCCCCACGCCTCGCATATCGACACCCGAGTGCTTGTAAAAGCGCACATCCTCCGTAGCTATCAGAGCCTGCACCAGTGGCTCGGCCAGCTCGTCATAGCTCACGTAGATACGATTTGTCGAGCCATGGGCATAAGATCCTATCTGCACACCATCATCAGAGATCAGGACAGAGGCATACTTGTCGATAGGGTTTTGCAGCTGCTCCACATCTGGCATATAGCCTATGATCCCATGCCAGATCAATACGAAGATGATTAAGACCAAAGTCCAGAAGGCTACAAAGAGCCACCACAGCACCTTAATGATTCTTCCTTTCATGTGAAAGTATATTATTCTTGTTTTCCACCTTTACGAGATAAACTCTTCAAAGCTAGTATCTCAAGTGATTCATTGTTGTGTCTAACTCTTGCTTCGTGTAGGGAAGCAACGAAACAGATGACAGACCATAATTCTCTAGTATTCCATACGGAACTTGCGGTAAGTCTACGTGCTCAAAGATTTTGTCTCGCTCTGATTCAATCTGCTGAGCAAAAGTTCTAGTTGTGACAACTAAAACAAGACATAACAATGATAGCTTGAATATTCGATTGCGTTTCATATCATGATTACATTAAATACACCATCTGTTATCTTGCATGTGTCGATTTCGTTTGTCTCTGGATCTAACACAAGACACGTAAATTCAAACACACCCGAAAGATTGCCTTTAGGACGACTAGAACTAATTTTGTCATATTCAAAATCAGTTATTTGTATTGACCCTTCTATTAGGGGTGAGGAAAGATGAGGCTGGTCAAAGAAAAAATAGAAAGCATTTTGTAGCTCTGTTTTTTCGAAGAGATCAGAGTCCTTTTTTGTCATATCCCCAAAGACAATAAAGCTTTGGATAAGTTGTAGTTCAACTATCCGATTGAAAGCTGTTTCGTTTATCTCTCGCATAGATAACTCCACGACAGTTTTTTCTTTTGCAGAGTCTGTCGTTAATCTAAAGAATGAAGAGATTGGCTTTTGAAAAGTCCAAACCTCTTTAAACACTACAGGCTTGCCGTTTACGCGACAGGCGAGGTAGTTGCGATCTGTGGGGGGAGGGTCTTGGATTTGGTTGGGGTCTTTCGGGGAGCGAAAGAGACAACAAGAGGTGATGGCTAGTAGGCACCCTAGTAAACCTACGAATTGTGCGATTCTTATATTTTGCTGTTTCATAACTACGTGTGGTTTATAAGGCTATATATTCATATTGCTAAGACTACTGATATTCTGCTTAATCTGTTCCGTTAGAGCAGCGTTCGGGTTACCATCGAGCTGTTGAGTCCGTCTATGATCTGCTGAAGCGTCACATAGTTCCGCAAATCTCACGAGTAGCCCTTTGTAGGGACGCACGATCTGTGCGTCCGTCCCCGTTAAAGGTTACTGAGTTACACGTCTTGTCGTTCGACAACGGACGCACAGATCGTGCGTCCCTACACATCGTTACTCGTCTCATCAGGCTATCCGACTTGCAGGATCTAGGTAGTTGAAATAGTTTGTTGTGTCTAGCTCTTGCTTCGTGTAGGAAAGCAGCGAAACAGAAGACAGACCATAATCCTCCAAGATTCCATACGGAACTTGCGGTAAGTCTACGTGTTCAAAGATTTTGTCTCGCTCCGATTCAACCTGCTGAGTATATACTCTAATGGGGATAATTAGAGTTAAGAGGATGCAAACTAGAGCCTTCTTGTATTGTTGTTTACTTTTCATTGCCTTACTACGTTGAATACACCTTCTGTAATATTGCATTTACGAATATTTTTTGTATCGGGATCTACAACATCACAGTTAAACTCAAATATGCCAGATATATGCCCAAAAGTAATTTGTTCACTAGATTTCTTGTAGTCGAAGTCTGTTATTTGTATAAATCCGTCAGAGGATGGGGAAGGGAAGACTAATGGATCACTAATCCAATAATATGCACTTAACAGTTTAGTTTTTTCGAATAGAGGAGAGTTGTTTCTTGTAAGATTACCGACTACAATAAACTCTTGGTACAAGTCTATATTAACTAGTTGTCCAAAGGCTTCTTTATTCTTACCAACTAAGCATAGGCTTATCAATGTCTTATTATTTATGGAATCAATCTTTATGGAGAAATAGGATGACTTTGGATGTATCATAGTTCCTGCAGGCTTAAACACCACAGGCTTGCCGTTCACGCGACAGGCGAGGTAGTTGCGATCTGTGGGGGGAGGGTCTTGGATTTGGTTGGGGTCTTTCGGGGAGCGAAAGAGACAACAAGAGGTGATGGCTAGTAGGCACCCTAGTAAACCTACGAATTGTGCGATTCTTATATTTTGCTGTTTCATAACTACGTGTGGTTTATAAGGCTATATATTCATATTGCTAAGACTACTGATATTCTGCTTAATCTGTTCCGTTAGAGCAGCGTTCGGGTTACCATCGAGCTGTTGAGTCCGTCTATGATCTGCTGAAGCGTCACATAGTTCCGCAAATCTCACGAGTAGCCCTTTGTAGGGACGCACGATCTGTGCGTCCGTCCCCGTTAAAGGTTACTGAGTTACACGTCTTGTCGTTCGACAACGGACGCACAGATCGTGCGTCCCTACACATCGTTACTCGTCTCATCAGGCTATCCGACTTGCAGGATCTAGGTCGTTGAGATAGTTTGTTGTGTCTAACTCTTGCTTCATACTCTGAGTTCGTTTATTATGGTACTACTAGGATGCCTACCCCATTACATCGATTGATGCGATACTATCGAGGTCGTTGGGGCATATGATTAAGCCCCAATAGGATTTGCTGTCAAGTCATCACACATCTCACTTCGTGATGACCTGGGGGAGGGACTTGCGCTCCTTGATCAGACCCGCGTTGAAGGCGTGGAGGAGCTTCTCCAGATCGTCCACCTGCTGCTGTAGGTCAGCACCTACGTCCGTATCAGCTACCAGCATACGGTGTGTGGTACGCTCTGAGATGACCGTCACACTCTTGATATCCTCCATCAGCTCCACGGCACGGCGCATCGTCGTAAAGGGCTCGTGCTGCACCAGCTGCATACCTTGCGAATTGTAGATCAATGTGTAGCCAGCGATACCTGTACTGCTCTGATAAGCTCGGCTGAAGCCTCCGTCGATGATCATCAGCTTGCCACCAGCTGCGATAGGCTTCTCGCCCTTGGCGACCTTGACTGGGACATGCCCATTGATCACGTGACAGTCCTCACCCTCTAGGCCAAACTCGCGGAGGATCATCTCGATCGTCTCTAGATCTTGGCGATACTTAAAGTAGTAGCCCTTCGTCTCCGTGTGGGTGTTCTTGTCAGCAACGAAATAACGCTCGAAGGTGGTCATAGCAGACTTGTCAAAGAGTGGCGAGTCGGGACCGCACCAGAGGTAAAAGATATAGTCCACTGCCGCCTCATGCTTCGGATGACTATGCCTCGAGGGATGCGCTAGGCGCACCACACGATCTATCTCATCTAGCAGGGCGCGACCACGTAGGGGCTTCGAGTCGAGTACACGCACCGCCTTGAGCTGCCCAGAAGCGTCTAGCGGCATCGAAGCGTGGTAGAGCAAGTTACCATTGCATACGAGGTACATACTACCTAGTCGATAGAATGCATCTATATGCGTATGGAGCCGCTCACTCGTAGCGAAGGAGCGACGCAAGCGATCCATCACCTCCTCCTCTTGGGGTGTGAGGCGATAGGGGTCCTTCGGGTCAATCGTGGGGAAGTTCATATCGAGCATTTCATGCACGCCATAGTCTTCGTTGGGATTGGTATGCGAGAGATCGACCGTACCAGCCTCAAAGTCTATCTTGTGGAGCAGGTCACGCTCCTGCATCTGCCACTCAGGGTGGCGAGCGATCAACTGATGCTCTAGCTTGAACTGAATGATGCTGATCGCCTTGTGCATCTGGCTAATCAGGTAAATACCCTTGTCGTCGTACGCCACATCGGAGTCTCCCAGCTTGGGCTTGAAGTAAGTACACGGGTCACCCGCATAGACCTCACTAGCTAAGCGGGAGAGTGGCATCAAGTTGATTCCGTAACCGTCCTCGATGGTATCTAGATTGGCGTAGCGCAGAGCGATACGTATGACACAGGCGATGCAAGCATCGTTGCCCGCTGCAGCTCCCATCCAGAGCATATCGTGGTTGCCCCACTGTATGTCCACATTGTGGTAGTCTAGGAGCGTATCCATAATGTACTGAGCGCCAGGACCACGGTCGTAGATGTCACCGACGATGTGGAGGCGGTCTATGACGAGGCGCTTGATTGTCGCTGAGATAGCGCAGATGAAGTCCTCCGCCTTGCCCGTGGAGATGATTGTAGAGATGATGCTAGAGATGTAAGCCGATTTGTTTGGGTTGACCCCGTCCTCATGCAGTAGCTCCTGAATGATGTAGCTATACTGAGGTGGTAGCGCCTTGCGCACCTTCGAGCGGGTGTACTTCTCGCCCACCTTACGGCACACCTTGACGAGGCGGTTGAGCGTCACCTTGTACCACTCCTCATCAATTTCGCCCGTCTCATGGAGCTGCTCCAGCTTAGCTTGCGGATAGTAGATGAGCGTAGCCAGCTCACGCATCTGTAGCTCCATCATCTGCCCTGCGAAGACCTCACGGATCTTACGCATCACACTACCAGAAGCGTTTTTCAGCACATGGTCGAAAGCCTCATGCTCCCCGTGCACATCTGCGAGAAAGTGCTCGGTACCCTTCGGAAGGCTCAAGATCGCCTGCAGGTTGATGATCTCTGTAGAGACCTCGGCCGAGTTGCGGAACTGGTTAGAGAGGAGCTGAAGGTATCTCAAGTCATCCTTCGCAGCCTGTATGTCAGTCTTGTCTTGCATCATGTCTATCTATTGTCTAGGGATATAACTCGCCTCAAAGTTACTAAATAAAAGAAGACCACAAGCCAAGTCGTGAGGGCTAGTCCCGCATGTCGGGCTAATTTGGTAATTCCTTTTTTGAGGTGCTGGTGGAAGTCTAGACTGGAGCTGTCTAGTGAAATGAACCCCGCCCGAAAGTGCGACTATGGAGCGTCACTCCTGTCTGGGTAAATTCGACGCCCACTCGTTACGATTGTCTTACCCTGAAAAAAGTTGACTCGTAAGAAATATAACTATGAGTACAATGAA
>UQDF01000014.1 GCA_900539765.1 uncultured Porphyromonas sp.
AGGGTGCGATCCATTTTTTGTAGGTATGAGTTGCATTTACTAATTGAATATACGGTTAGCTCTTAGCTCTTGGTGACTGACTAGCTAATGGCTAACAGCCAATCCCCTATATCCACGTAAGCAATTCGAATTCTCCACGGAGCTATTTATTATTCTCCACGTGGAGGCGAATCATTTCCTCCGAAGTTTCATTTGATTCCTCCGAAGTTTTATTTCTTCTCCACGTGGAGAATTTTGCACACCCACGTGGAGATCTGCGATTTCCTACAGGGATATTGCCTATTAGCCTGACAGTCGCCAACAGTCAAAGGCTATCCTTTGTCACGTGCGTGAAGTGTGGATACGAAAAAAGCCCCCACGAGCGGTTCACGCTGTGAGGGCTTGCAGTCGGCTTGCGACCTGTCAAAGTAAAGCAAGCACTTGCTTCATCCTATGCTCCTAGAGGCTTGACTATCTCTACTCTCAGTCCTAGGGCTGATATGATGCGGTAGAAGAGACCTACGCTAGGCTCCACAGCACCAGTCTCTAGCTTAGATATATACGACTTAGAAGTGCCGACACGCTCTGCTAGCTCAGCCTGCGTTAGTCCCACCTCCTTTCTAGCCTCTAGGAGTATCTGAGATGCGTAAAATGCTCGTGCCTCCTCCTCAAAGGCATTGCGACTATCCGTCCCCTCAGCCCCATAACGGCTGTCAAGGATGGTGTCATAGTCCTCGATCTTGTGATTGTTTGTCTGCATAGTACATCTCTTTAATTTTTAGTGCCTTGTCGATCTCCTTGCGAGGGGTCTTCTGCGTCTTCTTCTGAAAGCCATTGAGCAGTATCACGATATCTCCCTCGTCAAAGATGAAGAACAGCCGATATATATTCCCCTTGACGTTGATCCTAAGCTCGAAAAGCCCGTCTCTTATGAGCTTGACAAATCTACTAGACAGTCGCTCCTCGCTCTTGAGGAGCTGTAGCAGGTAGTCTATCTTACGCAGTACCTCCTTGTCTAGCGTCTTAGCAAAAGCTTGGAAATAGCCTCCATAGGTCTTAATCCGCCTGTTCATACGGCAAAGGTATATAAAGTTTCCATATATAGCAACTGTTTCTTCTTCACTTTGATGTCGGGGTCAAGCTCCATAAGGCAGTGCGTCAGTCCTCGCCTCTCTAAGATGATGAGGTCGCCCTGCTGGATGTCGGTCTCGACCTCCTCGATCTCCTCGGGCATCTCGTAGTCGTCCTCGCTGGCGATAGCGTCCTCCTCCTCTTGGTCTGTGAAGTCGGGCAGGTCAATGCCTCAGTCATCAAGCTGTGCGGTGTCCCACTCGAGCTGGATGGCTTGCCAGTCCCACTCGCCCATAGAGCTGTTGTCGAGAATCGTGTAGGCTCGGAGCTTGTCGGCTGTGACGTGGCTCGGGATAACGACGCAGGGTGCGGAGGTCATACCTAGCTCGACCATTGCTCGGAGGCGCATATTGCCCCCGATGACTACGTACTTGTCCCCGTGCGGATAGACGAGGATGCCTCGTAGCTGGAGCATCTCGGGGTTGTCCAGTATGCTCCGCTTGAGCTTGGCTAGCTTGTCGGGCTGTATGTTGCGGGGGTTGGCTGGTAGCCCGTCAATCTGTCCCTTGTTCTCCTCGAGCTGTGCTATGGGTAGCTCGGTGTAGTGCGGTGCGTTGTTGTCGTTCATAGTGTTGTATTATTGGTTGTTAGTTTGTACCTTTGTTGTGTCTGAAAACGAATGCATTATGAATAAGATAGACCCCTCCGTATTAGAGCGACTAAAGCCTATTGCGATACCAAACGGCTGGGACATTGTAAGGCGTGTGGGCGTCTTGATGGACAAAGCAGTTTACCAGCTCAGCAATAGCTCCATACCCACTGGAGCAAAAGTCGGGTACCCTCATCTTTACTTTGCCGATGGCGTTCAGTTGTCTCATGAGCAGGTTCGGTTAGTAATCAAACAAGATCTATTTCAAAGTGGAGGAGATGGACGCCAAAAGATCACTTCTTAGTAGTAGCCTATCTACACGCAACAATTGAATCTTTGACCCACTCATCATATCACTTACAACTTCTTCTAGAGATAAGAATGCGTTTTTTTGCGGATCGTAGATAACTAATCCGTTGGCAGTTCTCTCTGCCGTAACGACATGTCCTAACTCTTTTGAAATGTCCCAGCCTATGTGGTAGCGACTACCAATCGGCTGGGTTTGCTTTTCTATAGCTTTCACAATGTCGTCTGGCTCTCCGCCTATCAAAGCTGAGAATTAGGGCCTTTTCCCCTTAGCGGTCATCCAGATGCTACGAGTGTCCTCTGATAGTAGCTTTGATATGCTCCCGTCTCGTGCATCGTACTTTAAGGCAGATATGTCATACCCTCTGAGTCTCATCTCGTGTACTACTACGCAGGAGGCGCAGTTCTCAGTGTCTCGTGTGATGTTAGATTGTCCGTTGGTGGCTTCTTCAAAAGACATTACCTTTCCACGCTTATACCCCGTAGCCTTATTTATCTCTTCAAAGTTCTTCATTTGAGCCTCAGAAAAGTTGTCTAGTGTCTTGTGATCGGCTAGAGCTGTTTGCGCCTCTTTTGTTGCTTTGCGTCCGAGCTTGTTGCCGTATGTACCTTGCTTTCGAGCTTCTATAGATTGAGTGGTGAATGCCGGTGTGATGGTGCCGTCCTTGCCTACCTTGTAGTTGTCACGGACGAAGTAGGGGAGCGTGCCTGCCTTGCTGGCTCGCTGGAGGCGGTCGTTGTTGTCCTTGAGGTGGTCTGTGAAGTTCTTCGGAGGCTCAGTCACTTGTCCCGTGGCGGGTATGCGCTCGCCTCGGAGGAGTGCATCTTGGCGGGCTTGGAAGCTGTCGATGTCCTCCATAATCGGCACTGCGTGGCACCTGCAGTGGGGGTGCCAGCCTACGAACTCGAACTCCTTGGGGTACTTGCCCGCTAGCTCCTCGCAAAGGGGGCAGACGTTGGGGTTCGTACCCGATACCTGCACCTCGTAGCCGAGGACGAAGTCTAGCTGTCGCCACCGCTCGTTGTCCGCCTTGTGGTACGCCATGTTGGTCTCTGTGACGGCTAGCCTGCGGGCGTTTTTGTAGCTACTGCGATAGACTCCAGCCCCTGGGTGAAACTCTTTGGCACGCTTGGATAGCTGGAGCTGTCCGTGTTCGTCCCGTACTCGTCTGAATAGCTTGTCGGGGTGCTTGAGGTACTGCTTGAGGTCGGTCGCTAGGCGGTTGGCGGGGGTGCCGTCACGGAGGGCGATGTCCATAGCGGTCTCGACCTCCTTGTGGAAGGTGTCGGTGATATTCCATACCCGCTGGGATAGGTCTAGCCCTCCGACCTTACGCTGTGCGAAGCCTGCGACCGCTTGGCTCCTCTGCTGTGCGACTGCTACTCCATAGCGTGAGGCGATGTCGGTCGCCTTGCTGGCTGAGAGGTTGTCCTCCCACTCTAGCCCCTCGGTGATGGTGACCTCCACGGACTGCCTAAACTCCTCGAAGATGTCGTCAATAACCTGCTGTACCTCGGGGTAGTCGGCAAAGCTGAATGGCTGGTCTCCGAGTGGCTTGTCAAGGAATATGCCGTAGCTCGCCAGCCGTTTGAGACCGTTGCATAAAGGCGAATCGCTGTGTTGCTTTCAGGATTCGGCTTCGGTCACATACGGATGTATGCTCCCTTCAGACCTCACCCTCAGCGCCTTGCACTTCATCCTTTCTGCAAAGTCTAGACAATCTTGCAAGCAAGATTGTGAGACTGTTGACTTTTGCAACAGTCTCCTCTTGAGTGTATTGTCGAAGAGCTGGTCTATGCGCCTATCCATAGCGGATAGGTGGCGGAGGTGCTGGAGGTCGTCATAGAGTTGCTATTGTTCATAGCAGTCTTGACCTCCTTTCTTAGCTTTGGAGTAGTTGTTGTGTAGCGCTTCTTTGTGGAGTATTAAGACGCTTGCAGGCTACAGACGGATATTGAGTACACTCGAGTGCGATCCCAAAGGTCGTCTAGATTACCTTTGCACGGTCTTCATTTACTAGAAGCTCTCACAATAGGGGTGCACGGGTCGGACGCAGACTGTTGGTGCGTCTGTTCCCGAATCAGTTAATATGTGCAACGACTTGCTTGCTTTTGAACTTAGGGAGCATTCGTTACTAGTGAAATTTTACGGAGTTGAGGTTGGGAGTTCTATTTTTTGCCTAGGTGGAGATTAGGCTGCAAGCTTGAGATAGCATCGATTAACTTAGCGGTGACAATCAGGTGTAATCTCTATTTCGCCCTGCTCTGAGGAACGAATATCTCATAGCTTCCATCGCTGTAGAAGATACGTATCTCACTCACTTCTCGGGTTGCAGTACGCTGCTGAAGTAACATCTGACGTATCTGCTCTACCTCCTCTGGAGTAAATGGTATGGAGGTCTGCCCACTTTGCAATGTTGACTCAGAAGAGGGGGACACGTGCGCCGTCTGTGAAAATGATGCATTGGTATCATAACTCCCGAAGAGACTGCTCTCTAAGGGTAGGGAGACACTCTTCTCCTCACGCTTAGGTGTCCCTGTACCAAAGAGCAACCACTCATAGCTCCACGATGGATAGGCGGCTATGATGTTATTGAGCGTCTCTATGGTGGGGCGATTGCGCCCGTTGAGCATATGGCTAATAACAGACGGCGTAATCCCTGCCTCGGTAGCAAAAGCTGTAGCGTTTAGCTCCATAGAGTCCATCATGTAGCGGACACGCTCTATAATTCCCTCAGATTCTATTAGCATAGTCTTCTTCCTTGACAATACATTTGTGATACGCAAAGTTGTAGACGATTGAGTTGTGTCAACCTCTCTTCGCAATACAAATGTAGTAAATACAATTGAAATGACAAGAGAAGTGGTGCCCAAACATGGTCCAAATAAGGAATTGTTCAGTAAGCACCTGGTTTTCTACTTGTACTTCAGCTACGCATATTGGTATCTATTGATTGGGTATTTGTTAGTTAGCAATACTTCTAGTAGAGTAGGGTAGGGGCTGGACTATTAGATACTTATATATCTCAATGCAATAACGAATATCTACTTACTATATTCGTTGTATTCTTCTTATACATAGCGCTTAAAGAGATATTTGACAGCTGTGATAATATCGTGAAACGCTTCTTTTTGCAACTAAATCAACGAAGTTACACCTATACAAAAAGGAGGTAAATCACTTGTGTGAAGTGTTTTTCATTACATTTGAGATACTCGTTTTGGACTTGCATTTGTAGTCTATTTGCATTTGTAGTGTACCGAATATTTGTTTGTGAATCACCTCTGTCCCTTTGTCCCGATTTTTTCGCCTATGGGGCAAACGGCAAAAAAGCTGTACTTTTGTCTCAGCAGAAGCTAGGAGTCCTATGAGAGAGGCTCTCGATAGTTTTCTATGCACATACAAATGAATAGATATGGATCGAATCAAATCATCACAGCCTGCGAGCGTTGATGCTGTTGTCATAGACAATGAGCAGGTAGCTCCACGCTATCACCTACTTTACTTAAGACTGGAGATAACCTCTAGCTCTAGTGCATCGTGGCTACAAGGGGTGAAACCTGGACAGTTTGTGCAAATAGACTGTCGCTCAGCAGGTATACTCTTGAGGCGCCCCATATCTATATATAAGTGGTCTAGCGAGGAGCTCTGTCTGACTCTCCTAGTGCAGCGTGTGGGACGTGGAAGTAACTATATGTGCGATCTAAAAGCGGGTGATATGGTCAATATAATTGGCCCTTTAGGCACGCCCTTTGCGACAGATCCTGCGATTGCTGGGGTGCGTCCGCTCCTAATCGCTGGAGGGGTCGGTATGGCTCCCATAATTATGCTAGCTCACCATTTGCAGCAATTGTCAGGAGTGCATCCCCACTTGGTCATAGGCGCTCGTACCTCTTCTTTACTGATACTTCGCAAGGAGATTGAAGAGATTGGTTGCTCTTATAGTTATACGACTGACGATGGGTCGTATGGTGCTCGGGGAGCCGTCTTGGCCGCTCCTGAGCTAGAGCAAGAAGACTACTCGATGGTCTATACTTGCGGTCCTCGTCCGATGATGCGAGCTATCCACGGCTGGGCAAAGAAGCACAACGTACCAGGTCAAGCTTCGCTCGAGAATCTGATGGCTTGTGGTGTGGGAGCATGCCTTTGCTGTGTGGAGAATATTGCAAACCAGGGAAATACGTGCGTCTGTACGGATGGTCCTGTATTTAACTTTGATCAACTATTATGGTAAGCACATCGGTCAATATAGGAGGGGGGATAACCCTTAAAAACCCTATTCTAACAGCTTCTGGTACTTTTGGATACGGCTTGGAGTTTGCTCCATTTCAAGATCTCAATGAGCTAGGGGGATTTATAGTCAAAGGGACTACCCTGCACCCGCGACAAGGGAATCCATATCCCCGTATGGCAGAGACGACGGCTGGCATGCTCAACTGTGTAGGTCTACAAAACAAGGGTGTGGACTACTTGATAGAGCATATCCTACCTGAGATAAGTCACTATGATACAGAGATAATGGTCAATGTGAGTGGCTCTACGATCGAAGATTATGTGAGCTGTGCTGAGCGACTGAATGATCACCCCAAGGTGCGTGCTATCGAGCTAAATATCAGCTGTCCGAATGTAAAAGAGGGCGGTATGTCTTTTGGTGTCAATTGCGAGAGTGCCTACGAGGTGATCTCGGCGGTGAGAAAGGCTTACAAGGGGCATCTGATGGTCAAGCTTTCGCCCAATGTCACCGACATTACAACGATCGCATGTGCTGCCGAAGAGGCTGGCGCTGATAGCCTTTCGCTCATCAATACGCTCCTCGGTATGGCTATTGATATCAAAACGCGCAAACCTAAGCTATCTACAATCACTGGAGGTCTGAGCGGTCCAGCTGTCAAGCCGATAGCCGTTCGTATGGTGTGGCAAGTGGCGCAGGCAGTGTCGATCCCTGTCATAGGACTAGGAGGCATCGCTACTATCGAAGATGTAATCGAATTTCTTTTGGCGGGCGCTACAGCTGTGCAAGTTGGCACCTACAACTTCGTCGAGCCTGACATAGCCTCTAAGCTTGTTCACCAGCTATCTAATTATCTCGAAAAGAGTCATATCTCAGACGTCCAAGAGCTGATCGGAGCCTTATCAATCTAATGACTCAAGAGTCCTCAGATTCTGAGACACATCTTGGCGCGATGCTCAAAACAATCAGAATGAGTTAAATGTTTAGTCCAAAAACACGCTTTGATAATCTTAAGAATCAAGTGTTATACGCTTCTGGCACAAATGTACTACAAATTATTTAGAGAGACAACACCACAATGTATTTGTATCGTGGTGTCACTTGGCGATTACATATCAAGTAGGAGTAATCGCCTGCTCTCTCGTGATAATTAACGGGCGGGGGGGCAGTCCGAAGGACTTATTCGGCTATTGCCATTGCCCCCACCTCAAAAGAGGTGAGGGGGGCAATGGACAAGCCATCAGCCCCCGCACCCATTAATATCAATCGGCTACGGGAGCCGTACCGGTCTCAGCTGGCACATCAACCTGCACCGGCTGAACCTTAGACAATAGATTATCTACATCAGATACTGTCATATGACGAAAATCATACTTAGTAATATCTGGAGTATCTAGAGTGTCCGAAGTGTCCTCAGACAATGATAATCCAACATTAAGTGCTTGACCGTCCATTAACTGCTTAACGAGTATAGACAGATCTACAGTCTGATTCGGTAAAGTGTCAGACACTACACTCTGTGGCACACGAGCCACATACTTATAACTTCTCTTTTCCATTACGAAATTGTTTAATAATACGACATATAGACCTTGCAAGAAGCAAAACAAGCCATACGAATACAAGGAACCAAAATATCACCAACAAGGGATAAAGAACATAGTTGATAAATATATTCATACACTTAAATTGATTAGTACAAGGCAAATATACTACTTCTTCTTGAAAAGCAAAGAAGTAGCCATCTGAGTAGGAGCAGAAATAGCATTCCAAAGATGCATCCAACCAGAATAAAACTCATCATCAGAAAGTTTTGTCCTATTAGTTTTAACTTCTTGATTCCAAGCTTTAACGGCCTCATTATGATAATCTACCATTTGAGACAATCCAAAAGCACTAGGAACAGACAAACCAGCATCTTTATAAGCGTTCTCTAAATCAGTAACTGAAATCTCATACGGACGAGAAAGAAAAGTCTCTAACTTTTCATTACTAAAAGAAAACTGAGAAGACAAAGAATCTAACTTAGCCTTATCAACCAAAAAAGGTTCAAGCTGGCGAGACAAATTAGCAGACAAACGATTAATCTCAATTTGAGAAGAATGCAAAGCTATTTGAGAATTTGCCAAACTCCTATCAATAGATAAACGCATAGCATCAACACGCTTCTGCTGTTCAAAAGACAAATCAAACTGACGAGCGTTTTCAGCACGATTCTCAGAAGCAATCTTTTCAGTTGAATCAATCTGAGTTTTTTGCATCTCTTTATTAGCAGTAATCTGCTCAGTCTGTAAATCCTTAGTTGCACCAATCTGAGTAGACTGCATATCCTTATCGGCAGTAATCTTCTCAGTCTGCAAATCCTTATTAGCAGTAATCTGCTCTGACTGCATATCTTTCTGAGCTTGTATCTTATCCTTTTCTAGCATACCTCCGACAATCGTCTGCACCATCTGTAAAACGCCCTGAGTGTCAATCGGGGCAGTATTAGGAGGGTTCGGAGCATTACCGACAGCGGACTGCATAACAGCACCACCATTAGCATACACTAGATTAGGATTAAGTCCAGCTTCACGCAATCTGGCCATTTGAGCAACGGGCGCATTGTATGCGTTCATCTTATCTTGCATCTCATTCATACGCTCCCATTGCTTATTACTACGAGAGTCAGCCCAAGCATTATTAATAAGACCGCCAATAAGACCAGCGCCTGCACCTGCAATACCTACAATATTACTCGGATCCATAACTCATCAGCGTAAAACATTACCATCATAACGAGCCAACGGACGCAACACGTCAACATTATTATAAGTAACAGACAATACGTGATTATCCATAGGCTTAGCAGTATCATAAGGCATAAGAGTATAAAACCCTAGAGGAAAAGAAACTAATTGCTTAAAACCATTCTCTCCATCATTAAAAACAGCAAGAGAAGAGGGATCCATCGCATTAGTTAACTTAATAGTACTCCGAACATCAAGCAAAAACGGATAAGTCTCACCTCCAAAGGAAATATAAGATAATGAACCTAATAAAGCTCTACTTGAATAATCATCTTCGTGAATTTCAACAATAGTATTTCTATCCAAATAAAACCGATGAGACACATCAGTACCTTGAGTCCAAGTATTGAAAAATAATAAGTCTTGATCAACTCGACCAGGAACTAAACTAACACTATCAACATCTTGAAAAGATGAGAGTTGACCCATAAATAATAACTTAGGATCATTAGCTATAAATTCCTTAGAAATAGAGAACATGATATCAGAACCTTGTGTCAAAGCACTCTTTGGAATCCAAGCATAACCATCTAGCAAGAACTTCGAAGTACCAACAGCACCAACACCAATAATATTACCAGTCATTTGAATACGACAAAGATCTGGCCTAGAATTTTGAAACGAGAACACACGATTATCTGGGTGACAAGTCACAAAATCAACTGATAACTTCTCCTTGGAAATATCGCGCGACATATGCCAATAATCAAGAGACCGCTTGAAATCTCCAGATACTATATCATTACCGTATCTGTATTCATCATAGCGAGGGACGTAACCGAAAGCTTCATCTTTGGGACGGGCAACATCAAGTTCACGCTCTTCTATTTCCTGATAACCCAAGGCGGAGAAGTGAGGATTAAAGAAATCGAAATACGTACGTCTAGTAAACATCTTAGGGCAACCGCCAATATTAGACGGACGAGGGCGAACAAAATGAAGACCTATAATCAAACCGTGTTCATAGACATCATATTGAATCTGACCCGTACGATTAACCGATACAGATTTACCATAGGACTCACCAACAGAACCAAGTTCAGACGGAGCTGTCTGGTCAACATCTGACACGTTAAGAACGTAAGAATCACCACCTAGATACTTAGGTATTTGAACTCTAGCGTCCAAAGGTTCAACGCCGAAGAACTCCTTAATATAATTCACGTACTTACCACCAACACGGAGCAACCTCTCACGGAAAGACTGCAAACGCTCAGCGAGACGCATCTCAGGCACAGTAATAGTATTATTACCGTCCATATCCAACTGTACCATATTGCCGTACTGAGTAGAAGTCTTAGCGGAAGTAAAATAATCAAGTCCCTCATTAACGTACATCACATTACCAATGTATTTACGTATCTCAGCACTAGAGAAATTCTCGGGGCGCAATTGGTCAATATAACGCTTATCAAGGTCTGACCTCATATAGTAATGATTATATATAAGGTAATAAGCAAGTAGGGGAGTAGCATTAAGATCCTTAATCACATTATCGGGGTGTGTACCATCTAATGACGATGCAAGACCAAAATACTCCAACAAAGGTTTCTCCAAGAACAATTCCTTTAGAGTATGCGCAGTATATTGCAAATACTTATCCATACCTGGCACAGTGTTACCGCTATCGGGATCAGTCAGCAGTTGTTCATAGTTAGGAATAAGCAACCTATAAGGCACATAATAGTACCTCTGGAAGTAATCAAGTCTATGCATCAGCGGGGATAACATAGGCTGTAAGCGCACGAGTGTACTAGACTGTACACGGTATTTATCACCAGGCACGACTTCCTGGCATAAAAATGGGATTAACTGACCCATTTCGAAACTCGACCGAACCTCATGGTCAAGCGAATACTTAGTTAGATTTGGCATAGTTTAGAAATCTTCTTGGAGTGATACATTAAGTAGGCGGGCAAACTCCCAGATACTAGGAGTCCATCCTTGTTCGACCTGCCACATTGAGTAAAGCAAAACGACATACTCGAGGGTAGTATTTATATCCTCATCTTCATTGAGCAACTGACCGACAAATGAAATGTAAGCTTCAGTATCATTACCATCTTCTCGGGGAGCCCAATATCGTATTATATCTCGAGGAGTGTTAGCATCGTGGATATTACGATAGTTGTAGACAAGCAGAAAAGCAGCACGGACGCCGTACTTCATATCACTAAATTGACAAAAGCCATTCTTTGGCGCTGTCTGACCTTTCCAATTATTCAAATTACTATACCGTATATTAAACGGGTTATTTCGATACTTACAAGTATTCATAGCACACATCAGACTAAGAAAGAAAACCATCCGAAAGCAACACAGACAACAACCACTGCCAGCAAGAGCAGGATTACGGGAATGCGGAACCTACGCAATCGAGCGAAGAATCCGACTTTACGATTTGATAACTTCATAGTTAGTTACAAAGGGGATTTTTTGTTATTAGCGCGGATAATGGTAGACTTACGGTCTTGTATGTAGCGCGCATTTTCCACATACTGTTTTACGGTTAGATTAGCGTCAGACGCGATATCAGACATACGGGCATATTTAGCCTCGGGCGATATATCGGGGGTAATAGCTTCTCGCCATATCTCAGGCACTAACTTACGCAGATATATTCTTGGTAGCGTATAGGAGTGACCTCCGATAACATAAGTAGGATACGATTCGCCTGGCTCTAGGTGATCCCAAAACCAGCGTATAAAAGCAGGCTCCCGCAGGAGCTGACAACCTAAGCCTTGACTAGCTACAACAAAAGAGAACTTTTTGAGGTAGAATTCAACTATATAACGATGCTGAAGAGCTCTATTAGCCCAGATATGATTAAATATATAATCCACTGAACGACCAGATACTTTCACGTTGCGGAACTGCTTAGTAACGTACTTAGATAGATAATGTATCCTAGCAGGGGTGACATAATCACACTGTATATTACCATTAGTCCAAGTATCAGATATAAGACGGCGCATATCTGTGAGAGACATAGACCTATCTAGATACAGTATAACGTGATAGTGAGGACGTAAAGACTCATCGCCATACTCATGACACAAGAAATACCGAACTTTGGCAGGCTGTAACGCCTTGCGAAGTCGTTTAAGCCAGCGTTGATAGTGATATTTCAAGGGCATACGCAAGTTGGAAGAAGCGTGATACGGAAGACCTAGCAATGAAGTATCATTGTAAGTCAACGTACAAAAGAACGCACTCTCAGCGTATTGCAATTCTATTGTATTACGGAACATCCAACTAGATCGTTTATTAGATTGGCAAGCGTAACAAGTACCGCAGGGCACTTTGATAAATTTACCCGTCTTAGGGTTTAGAACTTGTATTTGGTTAACACATAGCATTTGTCAGAATGAGTTTTATGTTTAGTTAAGAAAAATGGCATTTTTGTGCGTGTTTGTTGTTTAGATGTTTGTCATCTCGTGTGTTTTGTTTACCTTCGCACCAACATAGCGTAGATTTTCACACAAAAATTCATGCATATATGGAACTACTCTCAAAGACTAACGTTAGTCTGAAGCAAAAGTCTCATCGTCAAACGGAGATGAGTATCTCGCGAAAAGCCAAAAACACGAGACTAAAGCACGCCTTTACTGCAACACCCAAACTCCTCTCACTAGTGCTGTGTATGAGTGTACTGCTGTTAGGGGCATGTCGTAAATCGCCTAAGGCTATCAACCAAACAGCTACAGAAGGTAACTTGACGATACAGCTGAACTGCTTAGGGGCAGACCTAAGAGCTGGCGAAAATGATCCTATGTCCGCAGTTGAGAGTCTAGATCTATACTTTTTCTCGAGCGAGTCTGAGCCAGCAGAGCGAACTATGGTAGCTCATCGCACCTTTGGTCAGGCAGAACTAGCGACTAACGCTCCCCTATCTATTTCACTGCCAGTAGCTTCCTATTATTTGGTAGCCGTACTCAATAGTACACCAGTTATCCAAAGTACCTTTGGTCAAGGGTTGTCGTGGAGTAAACTCTTTGAATCGACCTATAAAATCGATGATTTGTACACAAAGTCAGAGAATAAAATTACTTCTGTCGTGTGGAGTAATGATCAAGGGCATATACTGATTGATGAGAGTGCTTTTGACAAAGGCGCCTCTTCGGTAAAAGTGACGCTCACACGAGCAGTTGCTCGTGTAAGGTTGTTTGGGGAGCCTAAAGTTCCTCAGTATATGTCGATTGACTTGACCAATGGCGGGACGTTTAGGTTCGGATGTCGAGCAAAGCAGGCATTTTTGATGCGTGAGTTAGCTCCACTCATCGGGAGGACAGAGAGTGTTATGGAAAAGCCTGGCGATGGCTCAAGCTTTGCCACGCGATACGCTTATTCCCCAGGCTATCTCGAGATCGCCAAAAGTGACCAGAGTAATCAAAAAGCTCTTTTTAAGGCTTTCAGAGTCGCTAATGAGAAAAATTCAATCTTCAATCTAGAGTCTCTCAGGCTCATACCCAAGTCAGTCGATGATTGTGATCTAACTCAGCAGGTATACTACACTTCGGAGACAACGATTGATCCCGATCATCATACTTATTATTTTCTGCCAGCCGTACTCATTGGTTACAAGCTTTATCCTGCTAGCTTGGATGCGATTGGAGACTTTAAGTCAGACGAGGGATGGGTTAGCTTTAATGGGAGATACTATCGTGGACGAGATTTTGTCACTTATCTAAAGGCCATCTACGAGCGCAATAAAGCTACGGGAAATCCGAAACCTCTCGTAACGATACCCGAAGGTTATCCGAAGGAATTACAAGATGTATGCGAAGACTATGTAGCTACTCTAGATGATAAGATGCTCATTAGAGCTTATCCGGGAGAGCTATACCCTATTGACTATAAGGGGTTGCGCTACTACCTTAGGAGCTACAACTACTATTACCTACCCGTCCAGCACGCACCCTCTCAAGAGCGTTATGGGCATTACGGCATTGTTCGAAACAACGATTATCGTATCGAGATCACCAGCATCTCAGACTTTGGCACTCCGCTCCTAATGAACCCGGCGGATCATCCTGATAAGTACGTTCCCAAGCAACCTATCACAGCTACGCTCACACTCACGCCTCTGGAAGAGCGCGATAACACAGCCAATTTGTAGTCTCCCCTATCTAATAGATCTTAGTTAATTATCAATGCCACGCTTAGGGAAAATATCCTTCCTGAGCGTGGCATTGCTTTTGTAAAACCATTGATCGGCCGATAGCGTACACTCTTTCGATCGTATTTTCTTGAGATAAAGGAAACGATATGTGGCGTGATTTGCGTAGCTTTGTGCAGGAAGTTTGAATTTGCAATTAAGACAATATGAAGAATAGACTCTGCGACTTACTAGGTATACGATACCCGATCATCGCTGGCGGTATGGTCTGGTGTAGCGGTTGGCGATTGGCATCGGCTGTGAGCAACGCAGGGGGGCTCGGTCTCCTAGGTGCTGGCTCGATGTACCCAGAGGTGCTACGCGAACATATAGCTCGCTGCCGTGAGGCTACGGATAGACCTTTTGGGGTTAATGTGCCGCTACTCTACCCTGAGATCGATACGCTGATTCAGATTATCATCGAGGAGCAGGTGCCTCTCGTGGTTACCTCGGCGGGTAGTCCCAAGCGCTTTACTCCCCTCCTCCATGAGCACGGTATCAAGGTGATGCACGTGGTCAGCAGTACGAAGTTTGCGGTCAAGTGCCAAGAGGCGGGTGTCGATGCGGTGATTGCTGAGGGCTTTGAGGCTGGTGGTCACAACGGCCGTGAGGAGACGACGACGCTGGCGCTGATACCAGCTGTGGCTCAGGCTATTGACCTGCCCTTAGTAGCAGCTGGTGGCATAGCTTCGGGGCGCTCCATATTGGCGGCTCAGAGCCTAGGTGCCGAGGGGGTGCAGATCGGGACGCTCTTTGCGCTTAGTGAGGAGAGTAGTGCGCATGCAGCCTTCAAGGAGGCGTGCGTCAAGAGTGACGAGGGAGACACAATACTGACCCTCAAGGAGCTAGCACCGACACGCTTGCTGAAAAATGAATTTTACCAGCAGGTAGCTACCCTGCAAGCTCGGGGTGCCTCTGCCGATGAGCTACGAGAGCTACTAGGTAGGGCCAGGGCTAAGCGTGGGATCTTCGAGGGGGATCTCGATGAGGGCGAGCTAGAGATTGGCCAGGTGGCTGCGCAGATAGAAGAGGTGCAGCCAGTGGCTCAGATCTTCGACCAGCTGATTGCAGAGTACAATGCGGCTCGTGCGGAGCTGATCGATATGAATTGGACAAATTGCTAAGGGCTATACCTTATATAATATGTACGACAAATACACTTACCATCCTTATAGCCATCTGATAGGCGCTGGCGTAGCGTTGATAACCCCTTTTTTAGAGAATGGTCAGGTGGACTCGGCTTCGCTAAGCCGTCTGACAGAGCATGTAGTCTCAGGCGGGTGCGACTTTGTAGTGCTACTCGGTACTACGGGCGAGTCGCCTACGGTCGTTTACCCGGAGAGGCTGCTACTGATCGATGTGGTGCGACGAGCCATCGATGGTCGCTGCCCGCTGGTGATCGGTGTCGGGAGCAACAATACGCAAGACCTCTGCCAGCGTATGAGTGACTCGATCTATGACAATGTCGATGCGATCCTCTCGGTGGTACCTTATTATAATAAGCCAACGCAGGAGGGGCTGTACCGCCACTTTATGGCTGTTGCTGAGGCAAGTAAAAAGCCTATCATACTATACAATATCCCCTCACGAACTGGTTGCGACCTACTGCCTGAGACGGTAGCTCGGTTGCAGCGAGACTCGACAAAGATCATCGGTATCAAGGAGGCTTCGGGGCATGTAGAGCGGATCGGTCAGATTCGTGAGCTGTGCCGTCCTGACCTGCTCGTTTACTCGGGCGATGACCACCTGACGAAAGATATCATCCGTGCTGGAGGCGATGGAGTGGTCTCTGTCGTGGCAAACGCTTATCCACAAGCGATCAAAGCGCTCGTCTCGGCTCTGATTACGGAGCAGCGAGAGCAGGCAGATGAGATCGATGCACTCTTTACGGAGATGTACCAGCTCCTCTTTAAGGAGGGTAACCCCGTAGGTATCAAGGGACTGCTACACACCATTCAGCTTATAGAGACCTGTGCGGTGCGCCTGCCCCTCTGTCACGCTACAGAGCAGCTAACGACCCGATTACGTACAGTGCACGAAGAGCTACTCGTACCCCTGCAGCAGTTAGGAATAGAGCCTCGACTATGATACTGAGTTCGCTGAGTGTCATCAACTTTAAGAATGTAGCCACGGCAAACTGTCACTTCGCCCCCAAGCTCAACTGCTTCTTCGGGGGTAATGGCATGGGCAAGACCAACCTCCTAGACGCTATCCACTACCTCTCGGTGGTGCGTGGCCATCTAGGCACGACCGACCGCTACGCCATACGTCAGGGGGCGCAGGAGGCGATCATCCAGGGCGAGTACCTGTGGGACGATGGTCAGGAGGACAAGATCAGCCTGCGCATCTCTACTGAGCGAAGCAAGCAGCTCTCTCGTAATGGTCGTCTCTATAAGCGTCACAGCGACCACATAGGACGCTACCCACTAGTTATCATCTCACCACATGACCAGAGGCTCATACGTGGCGGGAGCGACGAGCGCAGACGATCCGTAGATCGTATACTATCGCAGCAAGATGCGACCTATCTAGCAAACTTGATCAACTACAACAGAGCACTCGACCAGCGCAACAATATGCTGCGCAACCAGATCCACGAGCCTGCTCTGATGGATATCCTCGAGGAGACCTTAGCAACGACAGGACTAGCGGTCACCACGATGCGACAAGCTTATGTCGATGAGCTCGTCCCCACCTTCGATCAGATCTATCAGCATCTGTCTGCGGGTGTAGAGCGTGCGGTCCTATCCTTTAGTGCCGGCAGTGCTAGCACCGCCCAGGAGCAGCTGCGCATACTACGTGACCGCCGTCAGCGAGACTACGAGTATGGCTTCACAGCGACCGGTTGCCACAGAGATGACTTTGAGATGCTCCTCGGAGAGAACCTCATGCGCAAGATAGGCTCCGAAGGGCAAAACAAGACTTACCTCATCGCCTACAAGCTAGCCGAGTACCGCTATCTGCAGCAGCATTTGACGAATCAGACCGCTCCCCTACTGCTCCTCGATGACATCTTCGACAAGCTAGACAGTGATCGTGTAGAGCGTATTATCGAGCTCGTTGCTACGGACACCTTCGGACAGATCTTTATCACCGACACAAACCGCAAGTACCTCGACGAGATCATCTCCTCGAAGCAAGTCCCCTACCGCCTCTTCCAGATCCAAGATGGCTCCCCGACAGAAGTCACTGCGGGATAAGCTAGCGAAACGAGATTCTTGACGATAGCCACGTGGAAAATCTAAAATCTCCACGTGGCTATTTTTCATTTCCTACGTAGGCGAGAAACATTTCCTCCGAAGTTTCATTTGATCCCTCCGAAGTTTCATTTCTCGCCTACGTAGGCATTTTTCATTCTCCACGTAGCGATTTGAGAATTGCCACGTGGAGATCCCCTTTTAAAAGGGAGATCGTGCAGGCATAAGAGATCAATCCAGCTTACAGTGGACCAAACCGCCCTCCCCAAGTAGCTCAAAAAAAAGAATTAGTCGAGCTTTAGGACAACTTTAGCAGAAGGAGTTGTCGAAAAAGTTTGTTTCTCCACTTTAATTGCGTATCTTTGTAGGAGCAAAGAGAGGAGACTCTTAAAAGCTTTCCCTTTGTCCCTTCTAAACAGAGCAAAAGGAGGACGCACTGTCCCCCTATTGCACACATAGACAAGCATATAATCCCAAAACAATAAAATAGTAAGATGAAAAAGCACAACTTCTTTGCTGGTCCCTCGGTACTAAACCGTGGTGTGATCGAGCGCACTGCTGATGCGGTGCTGAACTTTGCTGATATGGATCTCTCACTCCTTGAGATCTCTCACCGCAGCAAGCAATTCCAAGCTGTAGTGGACGAGGCCGTAGCTACCTTCAAGGAGCTACTAGACATCCCCGAGGGTTACGAGGTACTCTTCCTGGGTGGTGGTGCTAGCCTTCAGTTCTATATGGTACCGCTCAACCTCATGGGCAAGAAAGCAGCTTACCTCAACACAGGTACGTGGTCTACCAACGCTATCAAGCAGGCTGGCTTCGTAGACAAGGTCTTTGGTACGGAGACTGTTGTTGTCGCTTCTTCAGAGGACAAGAACTTTACCTACATTCCTAAGAACTTCACAATCCCCGAGGATGTAGACTACTTCCACTACACCTCCAACAATACCATCTACGGTACAGAGATCCGCAAGGACTTCGACTGCAAGGTACCTCTCGTATGCGATATGAGTAGTGATATCTTCTCTCGTCCTGTAGACGTCAGCAAGTACGACTGTATCTACGGTGGTGCTCAGAAGAATATGGGTCCTGCAGGTACGACCTTCGTAGTCATCCGCAAGGATGCTCTAGGTAAGATCGATCGTCCACTACCTACGATGCTCGACTACCAGACGCACGTCAAGAAGGGCTCTATGTTCAACACGCCTCCTGTCCTACCTATCTACGCTTGCCTCCAGACCATGAAGTGGTACAAGGAGATGGGCGGTGTCAAGGCTATGGAGCAGCGTGCTAAGGAGAAGGCTGACGCTCTCTACACAGAGATCGACCGCAACAAGCTCTTCCGTGGTACTGTCGAGGCTGAGGATCGCTCTCGTATGAACGTATGCTTCGTCCTCAACGACGAGTATGCAGAGCTACAGGATGACTTCTTCAACTTCGCTACCGAGCGTGGTATGATGGGTATCAAGGGTCACCGCTCTGTAGGTGGCTTCCGTGCATCTCTCTACAATGGTCTCGAGATGGAGAGCGTACAGGCTCTGATCCAGGCTATGCAGGACTTCGAGAAGAAGCACTAATCTCTCTCATTACTTACATAACACTATCTGTCCTACCCCGCAGCACCTCACACCAACAGGGGGTCTACGGGGTAGGCTCCTAAATAAAGATATCACTCACAAATACTATGACTAAAGTACTTATCGCAACTGAGAAGCCCTTTGCACCAGTCGCTGTAGATGGCATTCGCAAGATTGTAGAGGGCGCTGGCTTTGAGCTAGTACTCCTAGAGAAATATACAGAGCGTCAGCAGCTCCTCGACGCTGTCAAGGATGTAGACGCTATCATCGTACGTAGCGACAAGGTGCAGGAAGATGTCTTTGAGGCTGCTAAGAACCTCAAGATCGTCGTACGCGCTGGTGCTGGCTATGACAACGTAGACCTAGAGGCTGCTACCAAGCACAACGTCTGCGTGATGAACACCCCAGGACAGAACTCCAACGCTGTCGCTGAGCTCGCTTTTGCGCTTATGCTCGGTATGGTACGCAACCACTTCAACGGCAAGTCTGGCTCTGAGCTCAAGGGTAAGAAGCTCGGTATCCAAGGCTTCGGACACATCGGTCGTTGCCTAGCTAAGATCGCTCAGGGCTTTGGTATGGAGGTTTACTACAACAAGCGCCATCGCCTCGATGCAGCTGAGGAGAAGGAGCTCGGACTCACCTACTGCAGCCAGGAGGATCTCTTCAAGCAGTGCGACATCGTATCACTCAATACGCCTAAGACCGCTGAGACTATCAAGAGCATCAACGGCAAGTATGTCAAGATGATGCCTCAGGGTGGTGTCATCGTCAATACGGCTCGTAAGGAGATCATCGACGAGGAGTGCTTCCTAGCAGCTCTCAAGGAGCGCACAGACGTACGCTACGCTACCGATATCGCGCCTGACATGCACGAGGAGTACCAGAAGGAGCTACAGGATCGCTATCTAGCTACCGCTAAGAAGATGGGTGCTCAGACGGCTGAGGCAAACATCAACGCTGGTCTAGCTGCTGCTAACCAGATCGTTGGCTTCATCAAGGATGGTTGCGAGACCTTCCGCGTCAACTAACCAGTAGACGACTTAGAGACTTTGGTCTCCTCATCTAAGCTGAGGAGACTGAAGTCTCTCTTTCTTTTCACTCTCACCACACAAAGACTCTCTATTATGGCTATAATCAAACCATTCAAAGGATACAGACCCCCACAGAATCTTGTCGAGAAGGTCAACTCTCGTCCCTACGATGTGCTAAACTCTGACGAGGCACGCAAGGAGGCTGAGGGCAATCCTATGTCTCTCTACCACATCATCAAGCCAGAGATCAACTTCCCCGCAGGTACCGACGAGCACGACCCCAAGGTCTATGACGAGGCTGTCAAGCAGTACCAGCACTTCAAGAAGGAGGGCTGGCTCGTACAGGACGACAAAGAGTGCTACTACGTCTATGCTCAGACGATGAACGGCAAGACACAGTATGGTCTCGTCATCGGTGCTTACGTCGAGGACTACCTCAATGGTGTCATCAAGAAGCACGAGCTCACACGTCGTGACAAGGAGGAGGATCGTATGAAGCACGTCCGCATCAATAATGCGAACATTGAGCCGGTCTTCTTCGCTTACCCAGACAATGATGAGCTAGACAAGATCGTCGCTAAGTACACGGCTGAGAAGCCAGTCTACGACTTCATCGCCAACGACACCTTCCAACATCAGTTTTGGGTCATCGACCAGGACGAGGACATCAAGCGCATCACCGAGCTATTTGGCGAGATGCCAGCGCTCTACATCGCTGATGGTCACCACCGTAGCGCTGCAGCTGCACTCGTAGGCGCTGAGAAGGCTAAGCAAAACCCCAATCACCGTGGTGATGAGGAGTACAACTACTTTATGGCTGTCGCTTTCCCCGCCGACCAGCTCACCGTCATCGACTACAATCGTGTCGTCAAGGACCTCAACGGGCTAAGCAGCGAAGAGTTCCTCAAGAAGCTCGAGGAGAACTTCGTCGTTGAGAAGAAGGGTACAGAGATCTACAAGCCCGCTAAGCTGCACAACTTCTCGCTCTACCTCGATGGCAACTGGTACTCGCTCACCGCTAAGCCAGGTACCTACGATGACAACGATCCTATCGGCATCCTAGACGTCACCATCTCGTCAAATCATATCCTCGATGAGATCCTCGGCATCAAGGATCTACGTAGTGACAAGCGCATCGACTTCGTCGGTGGTATCCGCGGTCTCGGCGAGCTCAAGAAGCGTGTCGACTCAGGCGAGATGAAGGTAGCACTAGCTCTCTATCCCGTCACGATGAAGCAGATCATGGACATCGCTGACACGGGCAACATCATGCCACCTAAGACTACCTGGTTCGAGCCTAAGCTCCGCTCTGGTATCGTCATCCACGAGCTCAGCTAGAGTACACCTTATCTATAGACGATTAGGGGACTGTACCTTTTGTGGTGCAATCCCCTTTTCTATTCTTATGCGACAATCGCTTAGCGATCAAAATTATCGCCATCATCAATACCACCTAGGAGTAACTTTAGTTTCACGCGGTAGAAACTTGACTCGTCTTCATAGCGCTCGAAAAATTGTGACGATACGAGTAGCAGTAGATCGGCTATTCTGCTCCACCAGGAGAGGGATCAGCCCAGTCGGAGAGTTATTTGTATCGCTTATTTTGCTAACTTTGTCGCCAGAGCAGTAAGAGGGAGTGCACACACTTACTCAGGCTTCAGATACTCCTCTATTGCTTGTACTTGTAGTATAGACGCTACAATTGACCCCGAAGCACCCCTACCCTGTTTTGTGGAGGGTTGTAACGCAAACCATAAGCTTAAATCATGGCAGTAGAAATCAGACAAATAGATGGACGCAAGGAGCTGAAGAAGTTTGTTGAGTTCAACCTCGAGCTGTACAAAAACAATCCTTACCACGTCCCAGGCATCATCAAGGATGAGATAGACCTACTGGATAAGGACAAGAATCCCTCCTTTGATGTGTGTGAGGCTGCTTACTTTCTAGCCTACAAGGATGGCAAGATCGTAGGGCGCATCGCTGGTATCATCAACCACAAGGCAAATGAGACCTGGAATCAGAACTACGCTCGCTTTGGTTTTGTCGACTTTATCAACGATGACGAGGTAGTCGACAAGCTCTTTGATACTGTCGAGCAGTGGGGGCGCAATAAGGGTATGGACTATATGCACGGGCCGATGTCCTTCACCGATATGGATCAGGAGGCGATGCTTGTAGAGGGCTTTGACCAGATGGGTACGACCATAGGTCTCTACAACTATGCTTACTATCCTAAGCAGCTAGAGCGACTAGGATACATCAAGAGTACCGACTGGAAGGAGTACCTGATCAAGATCCCCAAGGAGATCCCTGAGAAGCATCAGCGTATCGCTAATCTAGTCAAGGAGAAGTATGGTCTCAAGGTGGTTAAGTACAAGAGCCGCAAGGAGATTATGTCTCACGCTGACGATATCTTTAACACGCTCAATAGGGCATACGCTCCGCTCTACGGCTTTAGCGAGTTGTCGCCCGCACAGATGGAGTACTATGCCAAGGCCTACCTACCTCTGCTACGACTAGACTTCTTTACCGCAATCGTCCGAGAACGTGACCAGCAGATGATCGCTTTTGCTATCACGATGCCTAACCTAAGCAAGGCGATGCGCGCTGCCAAGGGACGACTCTACCCCCTTGGCTTCATACCACTACTGAATGCGCTCAAGACTCCGCCCAAGGTGGTCGACCTTTACCTCATAGGTATACTCCCCGAGTATCAAAACAAGGGGATCAATGCACTCATCTTCGCTGACTTGATACCGATCTACAACAAGCTAGGTGTCGAGATGGCTGAGAGCAATCCTGAGCTAGAGACTAATATGGCGGTGCAGCTACAGTGGAATTACTTCGAGCGTAAGCACCACAAGACGCGCCGTGTCTTCATCAAGGAGCTATAACATAAGCAAGCTACAACATAAACCGCTCTGACTAGCAAACACTATACTATATACTATCTCATTATCTACTAACTGACATCAATGCCTATACAAGAACCTCTTAACCAGCCTGAACTCCTAGACCAACCTGCCGTAGCAGGATATACCGAAGAGGACTTCCGGACGCTCTCCTGGAGCGAGCATATCCGCAAGCGTCCTGGTATGTATATCGGTAAGCTCGGTGATGGTACGCAGGCGGACGATGGTATCTACATCCTCATCAAGGAGGTGATAGACAACTCCATCGATGAGTTTGTCATGGGCGTGGGTAGTGAGATACGCATTACGATAGAGAGCGATACAAACGAAGTCACGATACGAGACTATGGTCGTGGCATACCGCTCGGCAAGCTCGTCGATGCAACCTCTAAAATGAATACGGGTGCCAAGATCGATTCGCAAGCCTTCAAGAAGTCGGTCGGTCTCAATGGTGTCGGTCTCAAAGCGGTCAATGCGCTCTCCTCGACCTTTACCGTCCAGAGCTGGCGCGAGGGAGAGACCTCCTCAGTCACTTACGAGCGGGCTGAGATGGTCGCTCACACGCTAGCAGAGCCGTCGGAGGACAAGGAGGAGCATGGTACCTTGGTCACTTTCACGCCAGACGCTGAGGTCTTTCGCAACTCGCACTACGACCTCCGCCATGTGGAGGCACTCGTGCGCAACTACTGCTACCTTAACACGGGACTGACGCTCTACCTCAACGATAAGAAATATGTAAGCCGTCACGGGCTACAGGACTTCCTCTCAGACACCATCACGGGCGATCCGCTCTACCCGATCATACGTCTCACTGGTCCTGACATAGAGGTTGCTATCACACACATAGAGCAGTACGGAGAGGAGTTTTACAGCTTCGTCAATGGTCAGTACACAACACAGGGAGGTACTCACTTGACTGCCTTTCGCGAGCAGGTGGCTCGTGTTATCAAGGAGTTTTCGGGCAAGGGCTTTGAGTATGGGGACATTCGCTCTGGCATGGCGGCGGCAATCAGCATTCGCATCATCGAGCCAGAGTTTGAGAGTCAGACGAAGATCAAGCTAGGCTCCAAGGAGATGGTACCCCAAGACCCGATGTTTGAGCACGAACCACTGCGGGGTGTGACGGTGCAGAAGTTTGTCGGTGACTTCCTCAAGGAGAAGCTCGACAACTACCTGCATATGCACCCCGATGTTTCCGAGGTGATGCTCCAGACGATCCAAGCCAACGAGCGTGAGCGCAAAGCGATGAGTGGCGTGACCAAGTTGGCGCGTGAGCGTGCTAAGAAAGCGAGCCTGCACAATAAGAAGCTACGTGACTGCACCGAGCATTACAACGATCCGAAGGCTAAGAATCCCGAGCTGACCAGTATCTTTATCACCGAGGGTAACTCGGCCAGTGGATCGATTACGCAGAGTAGAGACGCACGCTACCAAGCGGTCTTTAGCTTGCGAGGCAAACCGCTCAACAGCTACGGACTGAGTAAGAAAGTGGTCTATGAAAACGAAGAGTTTAACCTCCTTCAGGCTGCACTCAATATCGAAGACGGTCTCGATGGCTTGCGCTACAACCGTGTGATCATCGCTACCGATGCCGATGATGATGGTATGCACATACGACTCCTGACGCTGACCTTTTTCTTGCAGTTCTTTCCCGAGCTGGTACGGCGTGGGCACGTCTACATACTAGAGACACCGCTCTACCGTGTCTCGCTACCAGCCAAGCGCAAGAAGAGTATCACGGCACGTGTCGCATCAGGGGGTAAGAAGAAGGGCGGCAAGAAGGCGACCAATGAGCCATCATCTGAGACAGAGACCTCTGCTTACTGTTACAGTGATCAAGAACTCAATGCAGCTGTAGAGCGGATGGGCGCTTCGGCGCAGATCACCCGCTTTAAGGGTCTGGGTGAGATCAGTGCCAATGAGTTTAAGGAACTGATCACGGAGGAAAACATCAAGCTCCGTCAGGTGACACTGCGCAAGGAGGACAATCTCAAGCGAATGCTACACTTCTATATGGGCAAGAACACGCCCGATCGTCAAGACTTTATCATAGACAACCTAGTCATCGACGAGGAGATCGTCTAAGGCTCCTCACCTAGCTTAGCAGACAGATATGAAGCGTATCGGATTCTTTGCGGGTTCCTTTGACCCCTTTACACTAGGGCATGCCGACATTGTGGCACGTGCTCTCAAGATTTTTGACGAGGTGGTCATAGGTATCGGTACGCACCCGACGAAAAAGCCATTCTTCACCTCCGAGCAGCGCGCTCTACAGATAGAGACCGTCTATGCGCAGGAGCCTCGTGTCCGTGTCGTGAGTTATAGTGGTATGACCATTGAGGCGGCGAAGCAATGTGGCGCACAGTTTCTCATACGTGGCGTACGCTCCACGAGCGACTTCGAGTACGAGCAGAGTATCTCACAGATTAATGACCATCTGCAGGGACCTATGACGGTGCTACTCTTTGGGGCGCAAGGTCTGCTCCACATCTCTAGCTCTATGGTACGAGAATTGCTAAGCTGGAATCTAGATGTATCGGACTACGTACCCAGTGGCATGCCTTTGACTTTTGACTAATTAGCTATTATCTCTCTATCCCCTATCCTCTCACTATGCGACAATCAGCTGACATCAATCATATTTACGATTTACTCCTCCAGAGTGATGGTATCTGCACCGACACGAGACATCTGCGTCCCGACTCGCTCTTCGTATCGCTACGAGGGACGCACTTCGACGGCAATCGCTTTGCCGTGGATGCGCTCAAGCAGGGGGGCAAGTATGCACTCGTTGACGACCTTAGCTATATAGATGAGGTTCAGGAGTCTGACGCCGACCTCCGTGAGCGACTTATCTATTATAGAGATGGGGGCTTTGAGGCGCTTCACGAGCTGGCACTCCTACATAGGGCGAAGTCTGAAGCGACTTTCATAGCGATCACAGGGACCAATGGCAAGACGACCACCAAGGAGCTGATCGCAGCGGTCTTGTCCGCAAAGTATCGGGTGCATGCTACGCAGGGCAACTACAATAACGAGATAGGCGTCCCGCTAACCCTGCTACAGGTTCGCCCCGAACATCAGTTTGTCATCGTCGAGCTAGGTGCTTCGCACATCGGAGACATAGCTTCGCTCTGCAAGCTGGCACAGCCACAGTACGGCATCATTACGAATGTGGGGCGGGCTCACCTCTCAGGCTTTGGCACACCCGAGGGGGTCGTCAAGGCTAAGAGCGAGCTGTACGCTTATCTGCGAGAGCATGGCGGACAAGCCTTCTGCAATGGAGAGGATAAGACGCTCATCAGCAATCTCAATGGACTGCCTACGGTCTACTACAACGGCACCGCTACGCCACGCATCACGGGCTCCGTACTCCCCACAGATGAGTCTGGACTGCTAAAGATAGAGTGGCGTGATCGGGAGACTGGTGAGAGCTACCAGCTGGCGACAAAGCTGGTCGGCGACTATAACCTTAACAACATCCTGGCAGCAATCACCGTGGGGCTACACTTTGACCTAGATCCTAAGACGATCAATGAGGCACTAGTCAACTACCAGCCACACAATGAGCGGTCACAAGTCCTTCCCCCGACAGCGCAAGGCAATCGCGTCATCCTAGACTGCTACAATGCCAATCCCTCTAGCATGGAGGTGGCACTCAGTAGCTACTTCACGATGGACTCGCAGGGACTCAACCGCATGCTTATCCTCGGCGACATGAACGAGCTAGGCGATGCAGCCGAGAGCGAGCATATCTCCGTTATCAGACAGATACAGAGCTATCTACTGCGCTATCCTAAGATGGTCACTTACTTCTGCGGATCCAACTTCTTCGCTCTGCAAGGGCGCTACGGGAGCGAACACTTTATCTTCTTCCCCTCGGCTATTGCTCTAAAGCAATACTTCACCAGACACCAACCGCAGCACAGCTTTATCCTGATTAAAGGATCTAACTCGCATCATCTCTCGTCCATCGCAGAGCTATGCTAAAGAATCGTCAGCAACAGCAGCTAGAGCAGCGACAAACCCTCACAGCGCGACAGATACAGCAGATACAACTGCTGGAGCTTCCTGTCACCGAGCTGGAGCAGCGCATCAGTGCTGAGATCGAGCGCAATCCCGCTCTCGAGGAGGCTTATCCTGCTCATGACGATTCAAATGAGAGCAACGCAGCCAGCGAGCAAGCTGACTCCGCACTGAGCCAGTTCGACCAAGATCGGCTCGAGGCGCGCAACGAGTTTGGCAATGATGACGAGATACCAGCTTATCGACTGAGGATGATCGCCGAGAAAGAGCAGCAGCGTGAGGAGATCCCCTTTGCTGCTCACGGTCTATCTCTCACAGACTATCTGAACAACCAGCTCTCCACCTTAGAGCTTACCGAGCGGCAGCAACTATTCGTACCTTATATAGTAGGTAACCTCCGAGAGGATGGCTATCTAGACCGCTCACTCCCACTCATTGCTCAGGATCTACTCCTCAAAGAGGGTGTCGATGCCTCCGAGCAGGAACTCACCGAGCTACTTCAGATCATTCAGAGCTTAGACCCCGCAGGCGTTGGTGCGAGGTCGATACAAGAGTGCCTACTGCTACAACTGCACAGAATGGAGCAGAGCGAGACTGTCGTCAATGCGGAGAAGATCGTCTCTCGCTACTTCGATGACTTTGCTTACAAACGGTTCGAGCGACTCACCAAGCGAGGCTTTAACCAAAAGCAACTCGAAGAGGTCTCGGCCCTTATTCACCAGCTCTCGCCCAAGCCAGGCAACGGATTTGACTCCTCAGCAGAGACCCTCCTCTCGAAGGTCACGCCCGACTTCATCATCACCGAGCATGAAGGCGAGCTAACCCTGACCCTCACCGACCAGCGCGAGATACCCGCCCTGACCGTGTCGCCAAGCTACAAGCAGATGATCGCTGACTACCGTGATGCGTCAGAGAGCGAGCGAGCTAAGCTCAAGGAGACGATACAGTACACCCGTGACCGAGTCAAGGATGCTGAGTGGTTCATCTCCGCTCTGCAACAGCGCTACGACACCCTTCGCACCACCATGACCATCATCATGACGCTGCAACGAGACTTCTTCCTCTCGGGCGACATCGTAGACCTGCGCCCTATGATCCTCAAGGACGTTGCCGAGCTAGCCCGACTAGACATCAGCACCATCTCACGTGTCAGCAATAGCAAGTACGTGCAGTGCCAGTGGGGCATCTTCCCAGTTAAGTTCTTCTTTAGCGAAAGTATGCAAGCCAAGGACGGTAGCGACGTCTCTACCAAAGTGATCAAAGATTGCCTTAAGCAGATCATCGAAGGGGAAGACCCACTACAGCCACTCACGGACGACGATCTGACGGAGGAACTCTCACGTCAAGGCTACAACATAGCGCGTCGCACCACCGCTAAGTATCGACAGCAGCTCGGACTCCCCACGGCTCGTCTGCGTCGCAAGCTAACTAAGTAATCGCTTATGCAAACGAAGCGTAGCTACCTGATCCTACTTTGGGGCTTCCTGTGCCTTCTCCCCACCATTCTCACTGGGCAAGTCTCTAGTAGTACCACCATCTCGGGCATCCTATACGACCATCAGACAGGAGAGGCTGTTCCCTATGCCTCTATCTCCACCACGACACGCCAAAGCGTCACGGGTACAGCGAGTGACGACAAGGGAGCCTTCACTATCAAGCTACGACAAGAGGAGATAGCGCAAGACACCATCGTGCTACAGATTAGCTGTATAGGCTATGAGGGACGAACATTGCGTTTGGATAAATACCAAAACCACGACTTAGGTCGCATTCCGCTCACTCGAAAAGTGACAAATATGGAAACAGTCGTCGTCAAGCCCAAGAAAGAGCGCTACCGACGCAAGGGAAACCCCGCCGTAACCATCATGCGTCAGGTGATGCAGCAGAAGGAGCGCAACCATCTATCCGCCCTACCCGACTTCTCCTACCAGCTCTACCAGAAGACCCTCCTCGCTCAGGGAGACATCACACGAGGCAAAGGCTACTGGGGTATCCCTAAGTGGCGCATGAAGAGCTTCGTCGATAGCTCCGCACTCGCTAGGACACCTATCCTCCCCTTCTCCCTACGTGAGCGGCACACCGTCTATGCGCAGCAGGGCGGACGCAAAGAGAACCCGCTACTCCTCGGCACACGACACAAAGGAGTCGAGCAGATCGTCGATGAGGGACTGCTATCGAGCAATATAGATGCGCTCCTCGCTCCTGTAGACATCTACGACAACGACCTGCCTCTTCTCTCCAAAGAGATCATCGGTCCCCTACACTCGCAGCTTGGCATCACCTTCTACAAGTACTATCTTCTAGATACCATCCCAGACGCTTCGGGCAATCCCTGCTATCAGATACAGTTCGTACCGATAGAGATGCGTGACGCTGGCTTTTCGGGTACACTACTTGTAGACACGGTGGACTATAGCATCCACGGAGTAGAGATGCGCCTACCCACCATCGCCAATGTCAACTGGGTAGATCGTCTAGAGATCACCATCGACTATGCTCCGCAGAGCATCACACGACCAGACGGACGGCGAGACACCCTCTGGCTTCCCAAGCGACAGCGCCTGGATGCGCTCTTTCGCATATCCAAGCGACTAGACATCTCAGCCTTGGCTCGGGTCACCTCCATCTACAGCCACTACGAGACAGGTGCTACGGCACTACGACCTGAGACGCTCGATCCTCGTCTTCTCCTCTCGGCAGACACGCTCCAGCAGCTCATGACACGCGTCATCGACGACTATGGACTGGTCGTTCGTCCCGAACCGATCGACTCCACCGAGCTGCGAGCCACACAGCTTGTCGACTACATCCTCCACGACCCTGGGTACAAGCTCTTTTCGCTAGGAGCTAGGATGGCTTCCGTAGGCTTTATACCGATACCTGCCGAGCCACTACACCGCGAGCGTGTCTATGTAGATCTTGGTCCCCTAGAGACCCTCATCAGTGCCAACAAGATCGAGGGCGTACGGCTTCGTATCGGGGGGATGACCACCGCCAGACTGCATAATCAGCTCTTTGCCGAGGGATATGTCACCTATGGCTTTAAGGACAAAAAGTGGAAATACTACGCTCGCCTTACCTATGCTACTAAACCTAAGGAGCTACATCCCCACACCTACCCCCGAAACAACTTCGCGCTCTCCATACGCAACGACCTCTTCTTCCCTGGCGAAGTGAGCTATGGACTATACAAAGATGGCATCGCCTCCATCTTTGGTACCTACGGCATCACACGGCGCTACTACGGACTAGATCTCAACGCTTCGCACGAGATAGACTGGTCACCAAGCCTCTACACCCACATTTGGATCGATTACCAGCGCCAAAGACCCACTGGCACGCTCCACTACTACGCACTAGATGATGAGGGCAATCAATACGAAGTCGAGGAGCTGCAGCAGACCGAGATCGGAACCTCATTCAGCTGGACCCCTGGACGCACCCCTTACTCTGGACGCAAGCCAGGCAGCATCGTCTCGGCAGACATTTATAAGCCCTCCTTCACACTCTCTGGATCGATCTACCCACGAGGCCTATGGGGCAACGACGAGAGCCACGGATCACTCCATCTAGCCTACCATCAAAGACTATACCTCAGCATACTAGGCGCACTAGACATAACCCTCCAGAGTGGCATCGCACTAGGCAATACCCCCCAGTCACAGCTCTTCACGCCCTATGGCAATCGCGCCTGGCTACTCGTACCCGATGCCTTCCAGACCATACAGCCACTCGAGTTCATTGCTGACAAGTATCTAGACTTCAAGCTCCTCTATCGTATGGAGGGGCTACTCTTCAATCGTATTCCACTTGTCAAGCGGCTCGGACTGCGGGAGCTCGTTGGTGTCCATGGCTACTGGGGCGATACATCGCTACGACACATCACCCCACGCCCAGGACAAATCCTCCTGCCTACCTACGCTGAGCCTATGCGCAACGACCTACACCTAGAGCTCTCGGCTGGGCTGAGCAACATCTTCAAGGTGCTCTCTGTCCAATATTTTTACCGTATCACAGGAAAAGAGATCCCGGCTCTGCAGCGTCACGCCGTCCGTCTCAGCATCTCTGTCTCCTTCTGACCCTGTCGAGAGGTGTATTAGAATTTTCGCATCGGGGAATCTCTTTTTCGTCTCGTGAGATTATCTTTTTCTTCCGTATATTTGTATCAACTTATGCGTCCTCTAGGAGAGACGTTCAGTAAATGTCGTACTATTCTTTCAGTATTACTCACTTAGCATCAGTTTATGCTTCTATCCACTGAGACCTTTTTAATTATTGGTTCCATCGTCATCTTTGTAGGTATCCTACTTGGTAAGGTGGGTGCCCGCTTTGGCGTGCCAGCCCTACTCCTCTTCTTGCTGACGGGTATGCTCTTTGGTGTAGATGGTATCGGGATACAATTTAGCAACATGCGGGGCGTGCAGTCCATCGGTATTGTGGCGCTCTCGATCATCCTCTTTTCGGGTGGTATGGGTACCAAGCTCTCGCAGATACGTCCCGTTATTGGTGAGGGTATTGCCCTGAGTACCATAGGCGTGCTACTCACGACCCTTTTCACAGGACTGCTCATCTTCTGTGTGACGCACTATCTCTTCGCTTCACTCACCTTCTCGCTACCCATCTCTATCCTACTAGCGGCCACGATGTCTAGTACCGACTCAGCTTCGGTCTTTGCTATCTTGCGCTCACAGCGTGTACACCTCAAGGAAAACCTCAAGCCACTCCTAGAGCTAGAGAGTGGTAGCAACGATCCGATGGCCTATATGATTACCGTAGCACTCATTGGCTTCGTCATGGGGGGCGAGACCTCTCTATGGAGCGTGGCAGGGAGCCTCGTGCTACAGTTTCTCTTTGGCATCATCGGAGGCTTCCTCTTTGGCTGGCTATGCGTCAAGATGCTCAATAATCTGAACATACAGAACGAAGTACTCTACCCCATCGCGCTACTTTGTCTCGTTATGATCACCTACGTGAGTACGTGGTATATAGGTGGCAATGGTTATCTAGCAGTCTACATCGCAGGCATCTATCTAGGGAATAGTAAGATCACGGCACGAAGGTCTGTGTATGGCTTCTTCGATGGTATCACCTGGCTGGTACAGATCGTACTCTTCATCATGCTCGGGTTACTAGTCAATCCGAGTGATATGCTCCCCGTATTACTCCCGACGCTCATTATCGCTGTGCTGATGATGTTTATAGCTCGCCCGCTGGCCTGCTTCGTGACGCTACTCCCCTTTCGCCAGCTATCCTTTAAGGCTCGTCTCTTCACTTCTTGGGTCGGTCTACGTGGAGCAGCTCCCATCCTCTTTGCCACCTATCCAGTACTAGCCGAGGTCCCCCAGTCCAATCACATCTTCACCATCGTTTTCGTCATCACACTGGTCTCACTCATCTGTCAGGGCATGACGATCACACCAGTGGCTCGTGCACTGCATCTCGCTGAGCCAGCACCCCCTGAGGGATACTTCATGGGTGTCGAGATCCCTGAGGAGACCAATACAAGCATGGAGGAGCGTATTGTCGTAGAGGAGATGCTCACCGAGGGTCATCTGCTTAAGGACTTAGCACTCAATCCCGACGAACTGGTTATCCTCGTACGTCGTCATGATCGCTATATAGTGCCTAAGGGAGGACTGCACCTGCACCCAAACGATATCCTGCTCATCGTCTCCGAGCGAAATGAGTCCGAACGAGAGTATCTAGAGATCCCTAATGCAGGCCTCTTCGCTCGCTTGAGAAAAACACTCGGACAGGTCACTAGTCCTAAGAGTAAAAAGAGATCCGATAGTTAAGTGATCGTATCTATCCTCAGCTAATTGGTCTAAACAACACCACAAACTAAGTAGTCCGATAAGCATATATAGGTCCCCTTACGACACTTCTCGTAAGGGGACTTTTTTTTGATTTGTATCACCCGAGAGCCTAGACTCTAACCTAAATTTCGCAAATCTCACTTTTATGCAAAATGTCTCCACTTATTTTGCTACCTTTGTCTTAAGAGCTGTGATCGTATGAGGTGCTGCTTAAGTACACCTCTTCCTATCCTATCGTAGCTCTTCATCACTGTTAAAACATACTCGTAGGAGCATTGTACATTACCAGATATAGTACCCCTCCCTAAGACCACGTAAATAGATAATAGAACCCGTACCTCATGTCTCCCACCAATCGCATTTTCAGGCCTATCCAGAGGTTTACAATCCGTAAAGTAGACTCTTCCGTCGTACTCTTTCTCGCGACCATCATAGCACTTATTGTGGCCAATAGTCCTCTCAGAGATCTATACCATAGCCTGCTCGCTATGCCGATCAACCTAAACATCCTGGGGGTCGACATATTTCAGCATCATGGAGAGCCTATGAGCTTCTTGCTTTTTGCTAATGATGTGCTGATGGTATTCTTTTTCTTTGTTGTAGGGCTAGATATCAAGCAGCAACTTCTCGTAGGGGAGCTCTCCTCTGTCAAAAAAGCAATGATGCCTGTCGTGGGGGCCATCGGAGGGATGATCGTTCCGATCCTCCTTTTCTTACTGATCGCTCCATCTGGCGACGCCAGCCGAGGTGCTGCCATCCCAATGGCCACAGATATAGCCTTCGTCCTAGCGGTACTGATGGTGCTAAAGGATCACGTACCCGTCTCGCTACGTGTCTTTATGACCACGCTAGCAGTAGCTGACGATATAGGAGGTATCATCGTGATAGCGCTCTTTTACTCCTCAGGGATCAATCTACTGATGCTGGGGATCGGCCTAGCGATAGTTGCCCTCCTAGCTATCTTAGGACGCATAGGGGTTCGCCGTATTTGGCTATACATGGTCGGACTCTTTTTCGTATGGTTCTTCTTCCTACAGAGCGGTATCCACACTACCATTGCAGGTGTTATGGTCGCTCTGACGGTACCTATGACGACTTCTGTCTCTCGGCACCAGCTGAGCCATCTCGCAGGTACAGTCTCTAAGATGTTGCCACATACAGAGGATGCGCAAAAGGGTCAGACCATACACCTTGATGAAGCAGATATTGCCTTGATCAATAGCTTGCGCCAGTCGGCTACACGAGCTATTCCTCCAGTGCAGCGCCTAGAGCATGCGCTCACGAGCTGGGTCAACTACTTGATCTTACCGATCTTTGCATTTGTCAATGCAGGCATCGACTTCTCCACCTTTGCTATGGGTGGTATCTCAGCGCTTCCCGTTGCAGTCACGCTGGGTCTATTCATCGGTAAGCCTGTCGGCATCTTCCTCTTTACCTACGTCTATATCCGTCTCACGAAGCATCAGTGGAGTGAGGATGTCTACCCCGCCCTACTCTTTGCGGTATCTATATTGGGAGGTATAGGCTTTACAGTTTCCATGTTTATAGCTAGTCTGTCGTACGATGTGCAGCTACACCTAGACTGGCTCAGCGAGGCCAAGCTAGGTATCCTAGTAGGCAGCCTTATATCAGGTGTAGTGGGCTATATCGCAGTGCTTGCCGTGGGTAAGCGACATCAAGAGAAGATGGCTCAAAAGGCCAACTAAGTGACGATGTATGCGGATCTCCACGTGAGGAAATTGAAATCCTCACGTGGAGATTTTTTATTCTCCACGTGGGCGAGAAACATTTCCTCCGAAGTTTCATTTGATTCCTCCGAAGTTTTATTTCGTCCCTACGTGCAGAATGTTTGATCTCCACGTGGGGATTCCGAAATATCCCCGTGGATATTTTAGATTACGCCACCTGGACATAGTCGCTTGATACAAATCATAGATTGATGCCCGCTTATAGCCTTAAGTTATGTCAGGCTTGTATTAGGTCACTATAGGTCAAAAAAAGCCAGTGGCGACGAAGGCACTAGGACCCTCGTCGCCACTGGCTTGTGAGCTTTGTATCTTTACCCTCTATGGAGGGTATGACTAGACTTTTTTGATCTGCTCTTTGGGGATCTCTCTCATCGGAGTCACAAGACGATAACCCTTGCCATGTACATTTTTAATCTCTAGCGATGGATCTGCCTTGAGGATCTTACGGAGCTTGGTCACGTAGACATCCATGCTACGAGCATTGAAGTAGTTGGCATCCGCCCAGATAGTCTTTAGAGCATAGTCTCTCTCGAGTGTCTCGTTGGCATATACGCAGAAGAGTGATAGCAGTTCGTTTTCCTTTGTGGTTAGGGTGAGTACCTTGCCATCCTCAGTTGTAAGGGTCTGCTTCTTCGTATCAAATAGTAGCTTACCTAGCTGATAGAACTGCTGCTCCTCATGCTCCTCACCGATGATGCGTCGCATGATTGCTGAGATACGAGCCTCTAGCTCTTGCATACTAAAGGGCTTTGTGATGTAGTCGTCAGCTCCGAGCTTGAAGCCACGTAGTACATCTTTCTTTTGATCCTTTGCAGTGACAAATATGATAGGGATATTGGGGTTAGCATCGCGTATCTGCTTAGCCAGCTCGAATCCATCCATCTTAGGCATCATGACATCAATAAGGCAGAGAGCATAGTCTTCCTTACCAAAGGCCTCTAGCCCCGTTTCGCCATCTGTAAAGAGGTCTACCTCATAGTCCTTTGCTATAAGGTACTCTTGAAGCATCAAGCCCAAGCTCTCATCGTCTTCGCAGAGGAATACTCTAATCTCTTTATTATTCATAGCTGTTATTTGGTTGATTGTGAATTGTCTAGTTTATTGTTAGTTAGATGTTATTGAGTGAGAAAGGTTTACTTTGCCTTATTATTTATTTTAACTTTACTCTGTACTAAAAATGGGATACGGAGTGACATCTTAGTGCCCTCGCCGAGCTTACTAAAGACCTTGACTTCGCCTCCCATACCTTGGATAGCCCGCTGTACGTAAGCAAGACCGAGACCAAAGCCCTTGACATCATGACGATCACCCGTATGGACGCGATAGAACTGATCGAAGATGTGCGCCCTATCCTGACGAGAGATACCGATACCATTATCTTGTATATCTATGATCAAGTAGGTTTCATCATTTCGCGTGGTGAGCGTGATGATCGGTGGTATATCCTCCTTGCGATACTTCAGACTATTGTCTATCACATTAGATATAACGTTTTGGAAAGCTATTTTATCACATAGGACTCTGTGGTAGTCAGCCTCTAGAGCTAATACGAGCTCTCCGTGAGCCTCCGTGAGCTTCATACTATAGGCACTGCTTAGATCTCTAATCTCTTCGTGAGCATCTAGCTCCACAGGGTAGGTCTTGAGCACACCACGCTCCATCGTTGAGGACTGTAAGACTTGATCTACTAGTAGCGTGAGCCGATCTACCTCCTTAAGCATCGTCTGAGTGATGCGCTTACGTCTCTCTTCAGACTCCTCAACAGAAGGATCTTCGAGCATCTCACAGGCTAGACGTATGGAACTCACGGGCGTCTTAAGTTCATGAGTCATATTACTCACAAAATCCTTACGCTCACGCAGATAGTGCTGCTGTCGTACGAGGATCACAATGGCTAGTAAACTAAGCATCACGATCACTAGCAGCGTAGCAGCTGAGGGTAGCGTATAGATTATATTGCCCATGTGATGATTGTGATTTGTAAAGATCAACTCAATATAAGGCAACCGTAGCTCGTCTTGTGTATCTAGATAGGAACTTGATCGGACGAAAAGATCCCTCCGCAACACGAGGGGGGTGCCTCGTGAAGAGTCGTAAGTGTCTGGTACTGTCGTGTAGACTGGCTGCCCCTTACGATCATAGATGGTAAACTCAAACTCCTCTGTGATACCTACCAGCTCCAACTCACGCACTAGTGCGCTCTGCAGGAAGTCTACATTGATCCTCTGTCTGAGAGGCTGATCATTGCGCTTGAGTATGGTGCGTAGTACCACCTCATCGAGGAGATTACGATGGTAGAAGTAAGTGTTGAGGAGCTTGCTCTGCAAAGCTTTAGTATGCTCTTTATCCTGCTTATTCACACGAGCTTCTGCCCATGGAGGGCAGGTACCTCGCTCTGAGTTGCCATAGCCATTCCACACTTCACTTCCATCAGACATATAGCTCTGCGAGATCGTACCTAACCCATCCGCACCAGCCTGAAGGGATTCTTGCAGACCAAATCTCTTCACATCGTTTTGCGTGAGTACAGAACGCAACTGACGCTCTACCTCGTCTTGCTCCAACGAGCGTGAGACTTCATCCAATGCTCTCTGAGCCAAAGTCTCAAAGTAGTCATTGTATAGCTCAGTGACGTAGCTAAAGTTTCTCAATTGCAGTAGTATGGCCGCTGTAGCAATTGTCACTAGCAAGATGATTATGGTCCAAATAGTTCGCTTTCCCACGTCAGTTACCTTCTTTTCGTACGCAAGTACGATACTTTTTGATTAGAGCTTGATTTGGTCTATATGTATGAGCTCATCTAAGTCGATCGTCGTCACGCTACCATAGGGTAGGATCTGTGCGAAAGCCTCTTGTAGCGTGATGCGACCCGCCATAGCTCTTACAGCATTGATAACACCACCATGAGAGAAGAGGAGTACACGCTGAGCCCCTGATGTGTAGAGTTCATCAAGCAGCTCTGCGACACGCCGTGCTAAGTCCCGTAGAGACTCACCCCGAGGAGCTGGCTGATCGATGAAGTACTCAAAAAAGGCTGATACCTCCTGCTCCTTCTCGAGGATGCTATCCCAATGCTTCCCCTCCCAATCGCCAAAGTTCATCTCTTTCAGACGATCGTCCATCTCTATAGAAGTCTCTTGGGGTACGCAGTGCTGTGCTAGCTTGAGCGCACGAGTCAATGGACTAGAGAGGATGCGGTCATATAGAGACGGATCTATCTGAGCAGCTACACGAGGGGCCTCCTCGTCAAATGTATCTGCCAGTGGTATGTCTGTATTGCCATAGCAGATGACCTGCCACTCAGGAGATACTGCGGTATGTCTGACCAATGTTATCTGCATCCTTTCGCTTCTTTTTATCTATTCATATCCAGCGACATGATAGGTGATGGACTCACCACCTATCGTCATTGTTAAAGTCTTTGCCTCGATTATCACGTCGACGACTATGGGTGTCTCCTCCTTTAGCTTTGTAAGGCTTATTGCCCTTGGAGTGTCCCTTGGAGTCTCTAGGCTCATCACCATATCGGTCTGACCTCATTCTCTTTGGGCCAGACTTGGCAGGACGATTGGAGCGTCCTCCACCTCGTGGAGTGTACTCTCTGTCGGCATCTCTAGACTCTCGCTCCTCTTGCTGAGCCTCTAGGTAGTGCTTCATCGAGAGAGCTTCACGCAAGATGTCGTTGACAGGGAGTTCCTCGCCGTCTAGCGTCACGATATCATCTTCCACGACAATATCCGTTAGCTCAGCCCGCTCGCCATTGAGCGTGACACGCCCAGCGACAATATACTTCTCCACTTCACGGCGCGATCCGATACCAGCATCGCTCAGAAGTTTGTTGATACGCAAACTCATGATTCAGTCGTTATATATAAAGTTTAGTTCATTGATTATTTCGATCTGTGTAGCTATAGCTGGATCTCCTCTATAGCATACTGCATACGTCGCACACTCTCGGGGATGCCCAGCAGGTATATGATCTCATGGATACGTGCTCCACGAGGAGCTCCCACGAGCGCCATACGTATACCGTTCATCACCTTACCCATAGGTAGCTCATCACCATTGATCTTGTCGTAAAGTGCCTGCTCGATTGTGTCTAGCGAGGCCTCACTCGGGAGTCCCTCGAGGAGCGTGATGATCTGCTGTAAGTAGCTAGGGGTCTCCTCCTTCCAGTGCTTCTTGAGTCCCTTAGCATCGTACTCGGTAGGCGCTACGAAGAAGTAAAGCACCTCGGGGAGTAAGTCAGGTAGTAGCTGCGCCTTATCGCGGATCGTCAAGAGTACGTCTCGTAGCTGCTCGTCTGAAGGATTCAAGCCTCGCTCACTGAGAGCTGGGCGTATATAGGCCATGAGACGCTCTACAGGTATTAGCTGTATGTACTGATGATTAAACCACTTGGCCTTTTCGAAGTCAAATCGTGCACCACTCTTGCTACAACGATCTAGCGAAAAGGCGGAGATGAGCTCGGATGAGATAGGCTCTTGAGGATCGGCAAAAAGCTCCTGGTCAGTACCTGGGTTCCACCCTAAGAGTGCTAAGAAGTTGCTCACAGCCTCTGGTAGATAGCCCTGCTCACGATAGCCCATAGATATAGAGCCATCCTCAGGATTGCGCCACTCTAGCGGGAAGACGGGGAAGCCTAGCTTGTCTCCATCACGCTTGCTGAGCTTACCACTACCCTGAGGCTTCAAGAGGAGCGAGAGGTGTGCAAACTGGGGCATCGAGTCTTTCCAGCCAAAAGCCTCATAGAGCAAAACATGCAGTGGAGCGCTTGGCAGCCACTCCTCACCACGGATCACATGCGAGATCTGCATCAGGTGATCATCGACGATATTGGCTAGATGGTAGGTAGGCAGGTCGTCTGCACTCTTGTAGAGTACCTTGTCGTCTAGCTGTGCGGAGCTGATGACCACCTTGCCACGGATTAAGTCATCGACCTCAACCTCTCGATCAGGGTCTACCTTAAAGCGTACCACGTACTCCTCGCCAGACTCCAGCAGACGAGACACCTCCTCGCTGGGTAGCGAGAGGCTATTGCGCATCTTAGCTCGGGTAGAGGCATCATAGCTAAAGTTGGGCATCTCCTGTCGCGCCTGCTCTAGCTCCTCCATAGTATCAAAAGCGTAGTACGCTGCACCACGCTCTATGAGCTGCTGCACATACTCTCGATAGATATCCCGTCTCTCACTCTGACGATAGGGACCATAGGGCTGATTATCACTACCGATGCCCTCGTCGATCTCTATCCCTAGCCACTGTAGTGACTCGATGATATAATCTTCAGCTCCAGGCACAAAGCGCTTGCTGTCCGTATCCTCTATACGTAGCACCATAGTGCCACCATGATGACGTGCGAAAAGATAATTAAAGAGTGCTGTCCGCACGCCTCCTATGTGTAGAGGACCCGTGGGACTAGGCGCAAATCTAACTCGAACCATTACTGTCTTCCTTTATTACTATTTATTGCTTACTCAGCCCTTTAGTTTGTTTTTAGTTAGCAGCACGTTAGATCAGATAGCTCTATGTGCCGATTCTTTATAAACGTGCCACAAAGATAGTAAAAAGTGGGGTCTTTCTCTACAGGTGCACGTATATTCAATTAGTAAATGCAACTCATACCTACAAAAAATGGATCGCACCCTA
>UQDF01000015.1 GCA_900539765.1 uncultured Porphyromonas sp.
TGAAGTTTTTTTCCTACATTTGTAAGTGTGTTGCACTTGACACTGGAATGTGCGCAGCACACAACAAGAATCTATCATTTGTTTAATTGAGTATTTTCTCTTATATTTGCGATGTAGGTAAACAATTTATCTATGAAGCTTTGATTTAGAAGTCTCCCTCAGGCTCTTTCCATAAACAAAGTCTTCTAATCTCGAGAAAGAGCGTATGATGTATCTATGTTTAACAAAAACATCACAATCTCTCGTGTCTTAATGACACTACTCTTCGCAGGATTTCTCTTTTCTTGCAGTGTAGTTACAGCGTTTGCTCAGAAGCAGATCGTCCCTAAAGTTGAAGTCAATGCAAGAGTTGGTATCGGTGTCTCTCAGACACCTCAATATGTAAGTCCTGTGGTGTATGATGATTGTTTGACTGTATTAGGGCGCGTTCAGCCCCAGACGTGGGTTGGCGTTGAAGCGTCAGTATCTAGTTTTCGCTTCAATATGCCAGCTGATAAACTCTCGCTTAAGAATCCCTACTCTAGGATGCTTTTTGTAGGTCCATCGCTCTTCTATAAGTACGGAGGAGGTAATGGATGGGAAATAATAGAAGGTCTCAGTATGGGCTACACTTATCTCTTTCCAAATAAAGACCTGCAAGCTCCATCTTCTGAATATGAGACTCTATTAAAGGCTCAGCACGGATTTGGGATGAATATCTCTAGCGAATTTCGTTACGCCTACCGAAACGTTTCCTACGTTGGATTAGGTTACAAAGTCCAAATGAGAGGACTTTTGGTGGGTGAGTCTGACTCAAAGCAGAGACGAGGACTATTCTCTGGAATACCTTTTATATCAATCGGCTTTAGATTCTAAACTGACGGTCTATTGAAATCAAGTCGGAGGTAAACTAGGAGTTTTATCTCCTACTCTCGTATTTACCATTTTCTCACACCATCGTACGTGCGTCTTTCTTACTCCGAGTCGCAATGGTCACTCTTGCCTTTGGCTATGGAATGCGCAGATGTGCGAAGTTGAGTGCTGAATGATAATTTGTACATTTGCAGCCAGACTCAAGGAAAAAAGAAAAGTAGTACGATCCCCTATGAAAAACAGATTCCGACTAGATAGTAACTTCTCATGGTTTTGCTCCTTCATTGCCGCTTGGGTGCTGATGGTCTCTTCTCTAGGAGAAGCCTCTAGTGAGCTTCATATGCAGATGGCAAAGAGCCTAGCACTCTCGGTTACATTCCTATTGATCGTACTGGTCGTCTGGGTGTGTCGCAAGGTCAATCATGGAGACTACCCAATCATAGGCGTCAAAAAGCTCCTCATAGTCTTAGGCGCCAGCTATATACTCCCTCTGTTTAGCCTCTTATTCTGGTTAGATAGATATTGGATCTACGCCTTTGCGTTTCAGCTACTGCTTATAGTCTCTCTTTGGGTCGGAGAGGTCAGTAAGCCACAAAAGGGCTAGACGACCTTACGTCTATTGAGTTAGCTATGCATCAAACAAAATAGGGACGGACACGAGGTCCGCCCCTACTTGGTTAGTGGTTTGTGCGTCTAGTAAGACGACTAGAAGGCGGTCCAGCCTTGTAGCCAGTTGCCCTTGCTAGCAGGGAAGGCACCGACCTGAGCTCCAGTGAAGTCGGCTGGAGTACCGAAAGGAGCCTTCATACCGAAGGTAGCTGCGGAGTCTTTGTTGACCACCTCGATGATACCTGTGGTGGGCTTGGCGGAGCCGTTCTTGATCTCAAAGGCTGAGTCAAAGCCGTGGAAGGAGCTACCCTCGATCTTGCTATGCTCCATCTTGTCGGCATCAGAATCGAGGACGAAGCCCTTAGGATAACCAGTGAGGATACAGTCCTTGAGCGTTATCTGACCACCACGACGTACACGAGCTGCGTACTTGTAGGCATCGCCCTGGAAGTTGTTGTGGACGTTGGCTACACGGGTAGATGCGCCGATGATAGAGACGTTGGTCAGTGTGGGGTGCGTCTTAGGTATGAGTGAGAAGGTCTCGTCTTGAGACTTAGCATTGTTGTCTAGCTCGATGCCGTTGCTGTCAGACTTACCCTTGCTGTCGGAGTGAGTGGAGGAGGGGTTGGCAATAGCGACACCGTAAGTGATGCTACCGGTGAAGCCGTTGTCAAAGTCAAAGTTGTCATCGTCGCAAGCGTAGGAGACAAGGTGGGTCGCATTGACGCAACCACCGAAGAACTCGAAGCTGTCGTCTAGCCCCCAGCTGACCTGAATATGGTCTAGCGTGGTGCCACGACCTACGCCACCGCAGGTGAGACCGTTGATCTCGTTGCTGTCGCCTAGGATGAAGCCAGCGTACTCGATGCGTACATAGCGCAGTACACCGCTGTTGTCTTCGTCGTCATCGCCACCGTAGCGATACTCCTCGACACCCTGGTTGAGACCCTCGATAAACTGAGCGTCGACAGGGGTATTGACCTTAGCCTTACCCAGCAAGATGACACCACCGAAGTCACCAGGAGCGGGACGACCAGCGTTGCTATCGACTGCCTTGGAAGAGGTGAAGACGATAGGATTCTGTGCGGTACCCTCGGCCATGATCTTAGCGCCACGAGTTACGACGAGTACGCCTGTAGCCCCTGATGGTGTGGGCTCCTCGATGATGGTGGTACCTGCATCGATGGTGAGTGTCTCATTAGCCGGTACGGAGACGATGCCCTTGAGTGCGTAGACCTTGTCGGCTGTCCAGTGATTGTTCTTGCCATTGATGCGTCCCTCGACGACTACGAGCTCCTTGCCACCGATGGTGCGACCAGTGACTTTGTTGTTGTCGCCACCACCATTAGGCTCATTGCCTGTTTCGTCGCATGAGGTAAGTAGTGCTAGGCTCATGAGGGTAGCCATCACGAGGCTTAGTAAACGGATTGTCTTGTTCATGATATTATGATAGATAGTTGAAGTGTTAGTATCTCTGATTCTTTAGAAAGTCCAGCTGACGGAGGCACTCAGCGAGATGCCGTCGCGGTACTGGTAGACGATGTTGTCGTGACCTGGGTCGTAGTCGCTAGAGGTGCCATGCCGCATCGTGTCTAGGATCTGATTATTGTCAGCGGCACGCTCGAAGTCGTCCACATGGTTGGTGTAGATGATATGCTTAGAGTTGAGCAGGTTGGAGCCATTGACCTTGATGGTCACGCCATACTTGGGGAAGGTGTAGGAGAGCTGTGCGTCGAGCTGACTGAAGGGTGCCTCGTACTCCTGCTCATAGGCTTGGTTCGTATTGAGGACGAGCTTGCGTCCGGAGCGGTTCATGGTGAGGTTAGCCCCAAAGGTGTCGCTCTCGTAGGAGAGTCCCACATTGTACATATAGGGTACCTGACTGTACATAGGTCGGCGCTGCGTGACAGGTACCCAGCGCAGTATGCCGCTCTCGTCGGCACGTGAGACCATACCAGTGACGATGCTCTGCGTGAAGGTAGCATTGGCGTTGAGGTAGAGATGCTCGAGCCAGGAGCCTAGGGGGATGAAGCCGAAGTTCTTACGTAGCTCTAGCTCGACACCGTAACTGTGCGCTTTGTTGCTATTCATCAACATGTAGAAGCGGGCGAAGGAGGCGGTCTTCTGAGCGATGCGCTCGATAGGCTTGTCTAGGTAGCGGTAGAAGCCACCGATGGAGATCACCTCGCCAGCGCCAGGGTACCACTCGACACGCAGGTCGGCACCGTCTACGGTCGTCGAGATGACGCTCTGGTTGAAGATCTCTCCGCCGAGGAAGGGGTCGTAGAAGCGGTAGGCTGTGCGCTCCATAAATTGCGGGCGTACCGTGTTGCGGCTGTAGCTCAGTCGTATGTTGAGGTCTTTGATCGGCGTGATCGTGAGATTGATCGACGGCATAATAGCCACGGGCTTCTCTTTGCGATCCTGCTCGACGATGTTTAGCTCACCCATCGACATAGAGGGGTTGCTCAGCTCTTGGTAGAGGTAGTGCTCGACACGCAGCCCCCATACGAGGCGCAGCAGCTCGCTGTATCGGTCGTCGAGCATGGCGTAGAGTGCATTCTGAATAACCCGCCCGTGGTACATACGTCCGTCACCTTGGAGACGCTTGAGATCCCAGGCGAAGCCGCCGTCGCGCATATTCTCTTCCTTGATGAGGTCAGCGATCGTGCTAGTAGAGAAGTCGAAGCCTCGTGTGTTGAAGAGGTGCATCGAGAGCTCCCAAAACTCAAAGCGGTTCTCCTTGAAGGCGCCATCGTACCCCGCCTTGAACTTATGCGTCCAGTCATTGCCAAAGAGGTCAAAAGGTAGCTCCACATTGACCTGTCCGTTGAAGTCTCGCTCATGGTTGAGGTACCAGGCACGGGTCAGCGGGAAGAGCGATCCCGACTGCACGCCCACCTGATTGTAGAAGTGACGCTCTCCAGCCTCGTCTAGTCGGCTCACCTGCTGTGTGAAGGCGGCGTCCTTCTGATTGCGCTGTACGTAGGTGTGTGCCAGCGCCCAGTCGAGACGGAGTGACTCGCCTAGCTGATGCTTACCGCTGAGCTTGTTTTGCAAGAGGTCTTGGAAGGTAGGGTAGTTGACCTGCTGTCGGTAAGGATTGCTCTCGGGGTTGGGGTCTTCGTCGCTCAGACCAGTTAGCTCTGAGAGGTCGTTGTCATACTTATGGGTATAGGTGTTGCGCAGGCTGAGGCGGTTAGTACCCCGCTGCCAACCGATGTTGAGGACGCCCGCAAGGGTTGTGTTGTACTTGTAGTTAGCGCCACTATTGCGGATGCCCGTATCGACAAAGCTCTCCTGTACCTTATTATATTGCTTGGCATTCATCCACTCGCCACGCTCTATGTGGTCGATGATGGTCTGCTGCTGTGTATTGCGATAGGTGAGCGAGGCGATCAGACCGAGCCGATGGTTGCCGCTCTTGTTGAGATCCCAGCTCTTGCCGAGAGAGACTTGGTAGTTCTGTGCGAGCGGGGTCTTGCCTTCCTCGATGGTAAAGTTGTCGGTGGTCAGTCGCTTGCTCTGCTCGAAGAGCTCAGGGACGGGGTTGTACGGGTCGAAAGGTATCTCGTGGAGTCCCTTAGGGAGGGCGCGCCGCCCGTCGTCATAGCCGAGCCAGTCCCAGTCTCCTCTGATGCGGTACTTCTGCGTTTGGAAGGTGCTGAGCGAATTGTAGCTAGTGCCGACGCTGATGGAGATAAAGTCCTTCGTCGGTATGTCTCTCGTGGTGATCTGTATGAGACCGCCTGAGAAGTTGCCACTGACATCTGGTGTAGCGGTCTTGAGAACCGTCACATTGTCTATGAGTGAGGTAGGGATCAGGTCGAAGCCGAAGGCCTTAGCGTTGCTCTCCGTACTAGGTAGTGGGATGCCATCGAGCGAAGCTTCGTTCCAGCGCTCGCCCATACCACGCACCGCGACATACTTATTGCTCATAGTGGTGACGCCCGTGACACGCTTGAGTGCCTCGCCGAGGTTCTTGTCGGCCGTCTTGCCGATCATCTCGCTCGATACGACCGTAGAGAGCTGAGGCATACTCTGCTGTATCTTCATCGCACCCGCTGTGTTGCTCGTCTTGTAGGAGCCAGTCACGACGACGGTGCCGAGGAGATTGTCCGCTATGGCTAGATCTACCGAGAGACTAGTCTCTTTGCCAGCGGTAATGTGTACCTCCTGGATCTGCTTAGTCTCATAGCCCACGTACGCGATCTCTACGGTATAGGTGCCAGGGGCAAGCTGTAGGGAGTAGTTGCCATCGAAGTCTGTGACCTGTCCGCCACCCGTCTCGATGATGCGCACGGTGGCTCCGATGAGCCCCTCTCCATGCTCGTCGACGATGCGTCCCGTGAGGGTGCCTAGTCGTAGATCAGCCTCGTTGTGAGGAATGGGCTGCCCGTGTGGCTGAGCCGTTAGTGCAGGGCTGACCGCTAGGAGTGTCAAGAGGGTGAGCGCCAGGGTGAGCGTATAGGAAAGAGCCTTGTATAGCATACGATATATCTTCTGTTTCAAATCTTACGCTGCAAAGGTAGCGTGGCGATGTTACCATAAGGTTACTGCCATGTTTCGTTTTTGCTGATAGGGAGCCATCGCATTGGGAAAAGCTTGGTCGATTTCACTGCATAAGAGAAAACAAAAGGTTAACTTTGTGGCGTGGAAACTTAGCCGAAGCTCTTATGGAGTGATGCTAACAAGGCGAATAATCAACAACAGCAGTATATGAAACGAGACCTATTACGACTCTTTACGATGCTCCCGCTTTGGGTGCTAGCGACTCTCTACACTACAGCACAGCAACCAGAAGCCGTAGCTCCGTCAGCTACAACGGATCAACCTGACACCCTCACCGTCATACCGCTACAGGTGCAGCAGTATAGGGTGATGATGCCGTTTATATCGGATAGTCTCAATGTGCAGGGCAAGGCGTACGACGCTACCGACCTGCTCAAGCCAGTGAACCATATCAAGCTGAGTCAGACACATGGCACCCAGCCCGAAGCTACAGAGGGTGTCGTCACGCTACGCACACCAGAGAACGCGATCACGACCTATGCCATACGTCTTCGCACGCCTAGCTACGAGCAGGCGACGCTGCAGATCGAGGCGACGGCTCCTTTTGTCTTAGCCCTCGATGGTGCTAAGCTTTCGTCTGCTACACAGTATCAGAGCGAGCTAAAGGGTGCTTCACCAGCGTCTCTCACGCTAACGCCTGGACGGTCGCACCTGCTGACGCTGCAGTTACTCACCAAGGGCGATGAGCCGGCGCAGTATCGTATGAAGCTCATCCCCGCCAAGGCTGACAGCCAGATAGAGCTACGCCACGACGATAAGGAGTATCTGAGTCTAGAGTATATGATGACGGGGCGCAACCTCTACTCAGTCTCGGTGTCGCCTACGGGACGCTACACACTCCTCACGGAGCGTGAGACGACCGCTCTGAAGAGCAATTACCGCACCTATCTGTACCAAGGCGATAAGCTCCTCTCCACGCTAAGCGAGGAGTACCGCTTCGCCAGCTGGATGCCCAAAGAGGACAAGCTCTACCGCACGCTCACGACTGATGGTGGTCGGCAGTTGCTAACGTTTGACCCTAAGACGCAGGAGGAGCGTATTGTAGCGGAGCAGATCCCCACAGGCTCTTTCTTTATACTCCCTGATGGTAAGCAGTTGATCTACACCATCGAGGAGGAAGGCCCCGCACGGGGTAAGATCACCGAGCAGGTACTGGGACGCTATGACCGTATGGCAGACTTTCGCAAGCGCACCTTCCTCGCTCTCTACGACCTCGAGAGCGGTCGCTACCAGCCACTCACCTTCGGCCATCGCTCTACCTATCTACATGATGTCAGTCCCGATGCGCGTGAGATCATCTTGAGCAGTTCGGAGGATATTACCGAGATCCCCTTCTCTCAGAGCAACTTCTATACGATGAACCTAGAGACACTGGAGGTCAAGCCACTCTTTACCCAGGAGCGCTCTATCTCGTCGATCTCCTACACGTCGCAGCCTCATGTGCTACTCATACAGGGTGATGCGAATGCTTTCGATGGGATCGGACGCAACCTGCCTGAGGGGATGATCACCAATACGTACGATGGTCAGCTCTTCCTCTATGACCGCCAGAGCCAGCAGGCGACGCCCCTGACGAAGGAGTTTGACCCCGCCATCAAGCGGGTCAAGGTCAGCACGGTCCGACCTGTCGCTTACTTTACAGCGGAAAACAAAGATCGCATCTCCCTCTACCGCCTCGACCTGACACGCAAGCAGATCGAGCAGGTGGCTACGACGGAAGACCTCGTGCGCTCCTTTGACATCAGCGATGATGCTAGTCAGCTCGCATACTATGGGCAGAGTGCGATGAATGCGGATCGCTTCTACACGCTCAGAGGAAAGCGTGAGACGCTCCTCTACGACCTAGCTAAGAGCAAGATGCAGGATCTAGAGCTGGGCAGCGTGAGCGACTGGGTGCACACGATGCCGAATGGTGACAAGGTGGAGGGACGATACTACTTGCCGCCTCACTTTGACGCGACGCAGCAGTACCCGATGATCGTCTATTATTATGGAGGTACCTCGCCGACGACACGCTTCTTCGAGGGCTCTTATTCGCTCCCGATGTATGCGGCGCAGGGCTACGTGGTTCTCACACTCAACCCGAGTGGCACCACTGGCTTCGGACAGGAGTATGCTGCTCGCCACGTTAATGCGTGGGGTCAGGTGACGGCCGACGAGATCGTGGCTGCGACGAAGCAGTTTTGCCAAGAGCATCCCTATGTCAATGCGAAGAAGATCGGCTGTATGGGCGCCAGCTACGGAGGCTTTATGACGCAGTACTTGCAGACGATCACCGACATCTTTGCTGCAGCGATCAGCCATGCGGGTATCAGTGCTATCTCCTCCTACTGGGGTGAGGGTACGTGGGGTGTCGGTTACAGTACGGTGGCGAGCTACGACAGCTATCCGTGGAATAATCCTAAGCTCTACACGGAGCAGAGTCCGCTCTTTCATGCCGACAAGATCCACACGCCTCTGCTGCTGATCCATGGTACGGACGATACGAATGTCCCCATCGGTGAGAGCATCCAGATGTACAACGCTCTGAAGATCCTGGGCCGTGAGGTCGCCTTTGTCAAGGTGCATGGCGAAGACCATATCATCACGGCTCCCGAGAAGAAGATCGAGTGGACGAATACGCTCTTCGCTTGGTTCCAGAAGTGGCTCAAAGACGACCCCACCTGGTGGAATGCTCGCTATCCAGAGGCACACTTATAGTTGTGCGGCAAATCAACGCTGGCTCGTTACAATAATTTAATCCGACTACATGTCGATACGGAACTGTGTCGGGGAATAGTGATTCCCACACGTCGTCCACCCACTTCGTCCTGTAGGGACGCACGATCTGTGCGTCCGTCCCCGTCATCCCCACACATCGTCCACCCACGTCGTCCTGCTTTCTAAGTTCATATGCAAGTAAAATGCGAAGTTTTTTCTCGTTTCGGAAACTCAGTCGACTTCTCTTCGGGTGAACCGCTCGGCGGGGTGGAAGCTTCCACCGTAGGGGCGGATCTGTGTGTCCGCCCGTCCTCACCTGAGTGCAGTCTATTCTGCGGGCGGACACGTAGGTCCGCCCCTACACAAGCTACGTCAGCACGACAATTCCATTCATCAAACGCTGTAACCTCGATCTGTAGGGACGCACGATCTGTGCGTCCGTCCCCCGTCAAAGCAAGACGTCGTCAAGATCGTTCGACAACGGACGCCCCCGCCCGCCTAGACACGGAGCTATTGGGGATATTTCCAGACAGGGTGATTAATAGTCAGTCCTATTCGGTAAGCGTTTCGGTCGTTTCAGTCATCGCAATGTGCGTTTCGGTGGGTGAAGGGTTGTGGTGTCATATTGTGCTCTCTACCTTTGCACCAGAGTTGTTGATCTATTGCGATCGGATAGGTCATACGACTCGAAATAGATAAGTCTAACGAAACAAATAGAAGAAAGTATGAAACGCAACATCATCGCTATTGTAGCAACCGCCCTGATGGGTATGACAGCCTTCTCAGCTGTCGCACAGACTAATGTATCACTTGACTATGGTGTCAAGGCTGGTCTGAATCTCTCTAGTATGATCCTGAGTGATGACTTCAACGTCCTCGAGACGGAGGTTAAGCCTGGAGCTGACTTCGGAGGGTTTATGAGAATCAATCTGCACGAGAACTTTGCTATCCAGCCTGAGCTAGAGTTCTACTACCGTGGCACGGGTCTCAAGGCTGAGGCAGGTCCTGTCTCACTAGAGAATAAGATCAACCAGTGGGGTATGCAGATCCCTGTCTACGCACTGGGTAAGGTAGAGCTAGGCAAGGGTCAGTTTTACGGAGGTGTAGGCCCTTACTTTGGAGTAGGCTTCTCTGCTAAGACAGATGATATCGAGTTCGGTATATTTAAGAAGGATCCGATAGACCTCTATGAGGAGTACAACGACAAGTCTGCTCTCCAGAGATGGGACGTAGGTATCGCTTGCCAGCTAGGCTATGAGTTTGCCAATGGTATCCAGATCAACGCTGGCTACAAGTATGGCTTCATCAACCAGGTGGACGATCTCAAGTCGACAGTCAACGATGTCGCCTCTCGCTTTGGCACCTCTCTCAAGGATGACTCCTACAAGGCTAATGCCAGTGTCTTTACTATAGGCATGGGGTATCGCTTCTAGTGTCAAGTAAGAAATAAGGACCCTATCTCCTTCGCCCTAAAGGGAGAGGGACATAGGGTTTGCTTTTTCTTACTACCTTAGCGTAAGTATACTGATAGTGGCAGAGTCACTACATAGAGCAGACATAGAGTAGACATAGAGTAGACAGAGATCTATGACGAGACGTATCATAACGGGTCGTCTGAGACGGCGACAAGGCAAGAACTTCATATTGCTCAGCAATGAGCGCAAGAGCGTGCTACTGGCTACGCTGATCATCAGCTTCTTGCTGGCGTTTGTGATGCTGTCGTCATCGATCTACTACTACAGCTTGCTGGATACGGACCGAAAGATTGACCTAGGAGCGATCCTATCGCTCAATTCGATTGCCTCGCTGCTGGTCAATATGGTCTTCTTCTATCTATTGCTCAGCATACAGTCCTGGGCGATCAATAGATACGAGATACGTCAGTATCAGCTCTGGCTGATCTTGCTGGGACTGCTCGTGGCGGTGGTCCTGATATCGCCTTACTTGTCGCAACTACAGCGCTGGTGGTTTAGAGATCTCTTTAGCTATCATGCGTATGCTGCGATGCAGTATGTCAAGGACTTGGTGATCCTCGTGGTGACCTTCCTCTTTACTATGACCATCTACTTGATGAAGCAAAATCACCTAGCGGTGGTCGGTATGCAGGAGCTGGACTTTGAGAATCTGCAAAACAGGTATACAGCGCTTAAGAACCAGACGGATCCACACTTCCTCTTTAACTGTCTCAACACGCTCAACGGGCTGATAGGTCGCGACGATGAGCGCGCTAGAGCTTATGTGCAGGAGCTGGCGACAGTCTTCCGGCACACGATGCGAGACAAGGCCGTGGTGCGTCTGTCGGAGGAGCTAGAGTTTGTCCAGTCTTATCTCTACTTGATGTGTATCCGCTACTTCGACGGCCTGCGTGTGGAGTGGGATGTGGACAAGCAGTATCTAGACTACTATATCATACCATCGGGACTACAGATCCTAGTAGAGAATGCGATCAAGCACAATATAGCTAGTGCCAAGGTGCCACTCACGATCCATATTCGCACGATAGATAATCAGATCGTGGTGGACAATAAGATCCAGCTACGAGAGGACAGTAAGTCGGGTAGCACGGGCGTCGGTCTGGACAATCTGATGGAGCAGTATCGCTTGCTCTTTGGCAAGGATATAGATATCGTCTCTAAGGATGGACACTTTACCGTCTCACTGCCTCTGATCCGAAGCTTAGAAGAAGTCGAACCCAAAGCCAAACCACTGATATGAGAGTAATAATCGTAGAGGATGAGTACTTTACAGCCACTGGGCTGCAAGCACTCCTCACTGAGATAGACCCTGACATAGAGGTGCTGACCATACTGCAGAGTGTATCTGAGTGTGTCGAGTGGTTCGGTAGTCATCCAGAGCCTGATCTGGCTTTTATGGACATACACCTGGCAGATGGTCCCGTCTTCTCACTCTTTGAGCGGATCGAGGTCACCTGTCCGATCATCTTCACGACAGCTTATGAGGAGTATGCGCTGAAGGCGTTTGAGGTCAACAGCATTGACTACCTCCTCAAGCCGATCAAGGAGACAGATCTCCAGCGAGCGCTAGACAAGGTGAAGCGGTTTAGTCATGCGGAGCAAAAGGTTGACAACCAAGCTCTGATGGCTAAGATGATGCAGGCACTCAATGAGTCGCAGATGAGCTACAAGAGCCACTTCCTGATCCCGTGGAGAGACAAGCTGATCCCTATATCGGTGGACAAGATCGCCTATATACGCGCAGATAGTAAAGCTTCGGTCGTGGTGACGATGGATAAGAAGGAGCACTTTGTCGACCTCTCACTAGAGAAGATGGCGCAGGAGCTCAATCCGAGGCGTTTCTTTCGAGCCAATAGACAGTACATCGTGGCACATAGTGCGATACAGAGTATGTCGACCTGGTTCGGGGGCAAGCTGACGGTAACCCTTGCCATAGAGACCCCAGAGAAGATCGTAGTAAGCAAAGCGAAAAACAAAGAGTTTAAGGAGTGGTATCAGGGAGCTTACGATCCCGACACCAAGTGATGTCGTAACGAATAGACATTAGCAAATCATGAGAAACAGATATAATAGGAGGGGCATTCTTCTCTTAGGCACGGCTCTTGTCTTCACGATAGGGTGGAGTGCCGAGGCGTATGCCCAAGAGCAAGAGCTAGCGCAAGCACCGATGTCGCAAGCGCAAGCGCCGATGTCATTAGAGCAGTGTAGAGATCTCGCTCTAGAGCACAACAAGCAGATACAGATGGCGCAGGCAGATGCCGTGGCCTCCGACTACTTAGTCCAGTCGGCCAAGACGAAGTATTTACCACGCGTCGACTTCGCTGGGGCTTGGATCAATCCAGGAGATAGAGCTATTCGCCCCTTTGCGATCGACTTCAACATCCCAGGCGTGACACCGCCAGGACTATCCATCCCGCTAGACTTCATCAGCGTAGCTCCTAAGGAGATCTATACGGGTGGCTTCACCTTACGTCAGCCGATATTTATGGGCGGTAAGATCGTCGAGGCTAATAAGATGGCGCGCTATACCTCCGACCTAGCACATGAGAAGGTCAAGATGAAGGAGGCCGACGTCCTAGCCACTGTCGATGAGGCATACTGGCGCGTCATCTCGGTACAGGAGAAAGTGAATCTAGCTCAGACCTACAAGTCGCTCCTAGATCACCTCGTGCAGGACTTGGAGAATGTCTACGCCGAGGGCATGACGACTAGAAACGAAGTCCTAAAGGTGCAGGTCAAGCAAAACGAAGCGGAGCTCACACTCGTCAAGGCGCAAAACGGCCTTCAGCTCTCCAAGATGCTACTGGGGCAGATCATTGGCCTAGAGGCTGAGCAGATAGAGCTAGATAGTACGATCATTAGCGAGGAGCAGCTGAGCAGCCGCTTCTTAGCACTCGAGAGCAGCAATGCTGAGCGCGCTGAGGTCGTCATGCTGCGCAACAAGCTCGCACTCACGGAGTCGGCCAGGCGGATGGTCAAGTCACAGTTCCTCCCCAACGTCTTCCTTACCGCTGGGTACAACTGGATCGAGCCTAACATCTACAAGGGTAGCCAGAGCAATCTCGGTGGAGACTGGATGGTAGGCATCGGTGTACAGGTACCCCTCCTCACTTGGGGAGATCGGATACACCAAGTACACATGGCCGACCAGGAGGTAGCCAAGGCGGAGCTCGAGCTGCAAGATGCTCAGGAGATGATCACCCTGCAGGTACAGCAAAATAGATTTAAGCATGCCGAGGCGCTCAAGAAGATGGAGCTCACGAAGCTCTCTAAGGAGCAGGCTGAGGAGAATCTACGCATTACCAAAAACAACCTCCTAGAGGGTATGAACAGTCTCCGAGACATCCTCGAGGCGCAGACTATGTGGGAGAAGGCCGCCTCCGAAGATATCGACGCCCGTGTAGAGGCTGCCGTGACGCTCTCTGAGCTGGAGAAGACCACAGGTGCTCTCTATCAGTATGCGACCGAGCATACGAAGACCCGAGAGGAGAAATAGATAGAAGAGTAGAACTAGAAAAATCACATCACAATATGCATACTAAAGAACTTAAGAGCTACTTGCTCCCAACGATATTACTCCTGCTAACCTTAGGCACCACGACTGCCTGCAACAAGCAAGGAGATCAGGATCAGGAGTCCGAAACGGACAAAGTGGTCCCCGTAACCATCGCACAGGCTAAAGAGATGACCTTTACGCCTAGCATTCGCTTCTCAGGTACAGCCGAAGCCTCCAAGAGTGCCAATCTAGGCACAGCACTACCCGGCAAGGTAGAGCGCATACGCTACAGCAAGGGAAGCTTTGTCCCCAAGGGGGCAGTCATCGTAGAGATGTCGGACGAGATGCTCTTACAAGCACAGGTCGAAAACGAAGCGATCAAGCGCGACTTCGACCGTGTCACACGTCTGAGAGCCAAGGAGAGCATCAGCCAGATGGACTACGATCATGTCAAGGCTAAGTACGACGCCTCTGTCGCTAAAGTCTCGATGCTCAAGAAGAATACCTCCATCACGGCACCCTTTAGCGGAGTCATCACGGAGATTATGATCAACGAGGGCGAGACCTACGCTTTCACCCCCAGCCTCAGCAGTGATCTCAAGCTCGAGAGCGGGATCATCGAGCTGCGTCAGATCAACCCGCTCAAAGCGACCATCGAGGTCAATGAGAAGGATCTGAGCTATATCGATAAGGGGCAGCAAGCCACGATCATCTTCGATGCTTATCCCGATGAGCCCGCTACGGGCAAGATCTCTTACATCTCTCCCGTCCTCTCATCGATGACACGTACCGCATCTGTGGAGGTCAATATCCCCAACAGCAACAACCGGCTCAAGCCGGGCATGTACTGCAATGTCTCTATTGCACTGCCCGACCGTGAGGGACTATTCGTACCCCTCAATGCGATCTATCGTCTAGCAGGTACAGCTGAGGAGTTTGTCTTCAAGCTCAACGAAGATGGCACGACCGTGAGCCGCATCGCCGTAAAGCGTGGCGAGATCAAGGACGGCTGGGTCTACATAGACAGCAATGAGATCAAGAACGGTGACACCATCATAGTAGATGGCAAGAACAAGCTCAGCGATGGCTCTAAGGTGAACGTTGTGAAGAAGTAAGCCTATGAAACTTCCTGAATTTGGTGTAAAACGACCCATTGCGGCGGCGATGATCTTCGTCGCCATACTGGTGATCGGTGTCTTCTCGCTGACGAAGCTACCGCTAGACCTGATGCCGAATATGGAGTTCCCCTCCCTGACGGTCATTACGGTCTACCCAGGAGCCTCAGCGATAGAGGTCGAGGAGCAAGTCTCCAAGCCTCTGGAGGCGGTGCTCTCCTCGGCGGAGAACCTCGTCGAGATCAAGTCTATCTCTAAGGAGAACGTATCCTTCATACAGCTTCGCTACGAGTGGGAGGAGGATATTACGGCTGCGGCAAACAATGCTCGAGACCTCCTCGAGCTGGTCAAGTCCCGTATGCCGTCGCAAGCCTACACGCCGATCATCTATAAGATTAACGCCTCCATGATGCCTATCCTCGGCTACGCAGTCAATGCAGACGAGAACTACAATGGCCTAGAGGATATCGTCGAGGATCAGATCGCCTCAGCGCTGAGGAAGGTCGATGGCGTCGGTACGGTCATCTATCTAGGACAGCCGGAGCGTGAGATACGAGTCGAGATAGACCCCACGAGGATGCAGGCCTATGGCATGTCTGTGGCGCAGCTGTCGATGATGCTCAAGGCAAACAACGTCAACGTCCCCTCGGGCTTTGTCACCGAGGGTGCTTACGACTTCTCTGTGCGTATGCCGGGCAAGTACGAGAGTGTCGAGGAGCTGGAGAATACGGTCATCAAGGCGGTCAATGGTAAGGTGGTACGTATCAAAGATGTCGCTACCGTACGAGATACCTTTAAGGAGACCGATGCCTCTGCCTCTAACCATATAGGCAAGGGTATTGCCCTGCTCGTACAGAAGCAGTCTGGAGCCAATACGGTCGATGTGGTCGATGCAGTACGTGCTGAGATCACTGAGATACAGAAGGATCTACCCTCAGATGTACAGATCTTTGAGGTGATAGGATCGGATGAGCTGGTTACTTCGTCGATCAACAACCTGAGCTCATCGATCTGGTATGCTCTGCTCTTCGTGACCCTAGTGGTCTTGCTCTTCCTACGAGAGTGGAAGTCCAGTCTCATCGTCTTCCTGACGATGCCCGTGTCGCTGATCTCGGCCTTTATCGTTATGGGGCTGCTAGGCTACACGATCAATATCTTCTCACTCGTGGCACTCGTGATCGCGATCGGTATGGTGGTGGACAACGCCATCGTCGTACTCGAAAACATCACACAGCACATCGAGCGAGGCGCCATGCCAAAGCAAGCTGCTATGTTTGGAGCCTCGGAGATGGGACTAGCCATTGCAGCCTCGACGCTGACCACGATTGTGGTGTTCCTCCCGCTCGTCTTCATGGGTGGTATCGTCGGTGTGATGTTTAAGCAGCTAGCCGTCCTGACGGTGACCTGTATGATCACCTCCCTCTTTACCGCACTGGCACTGACGCCGATGCTCTCGAGCGTCTTGCTCAAGCCCGCACCTCGCAATGGCGAAAGCAAGAAGCACGGCAAGCTCTACAACTGGAGCGAGCGTATGTTCCAAAGCATCGAGCGTGTCTACCGCAACTTCCTCGGGTGGGCAGTCTTTCACAAAGGCATCACCCTCGTGTCAGCGCTCGTGATCTTTGCCATAGTACTTCTCTTAGGTAAGGCGGTCGGTACGGACTATATCCCCGACATTGATGCGGGCTCTATCTCCGTCCAGTTTGAGACTGAGCAGGGTACCTCCCATGCACTCACAGAGCAGGTAGGTAATCAGATCGTAGAGCTACTGCAGGAGCAAGTCCCTGAGATCACGGAGGGCGGTATAGCCAGCATCTCGGGACAGACGGAAGATGGTGCTCTCACGGCCGTCGGCTTTAAGGAGGGTAAGAATATCGGAACGATCTTCTGCCACCTCAAGCCCGTCGATGAGCGTAAGCGTAGCAGTCAGCAGATAGCTGACGATATACGTCCGCTGATTGAGGCGATCCCTGAGATTGAGAAGGTGACCGTATCTGGTGGTAGTGCTATGGCGACAGCGCTGACCGGTAATAGAGCACCGATAGAGTTTGTCGTCTATGGCAAGAACCTAGACGAGATGAATGAGATCGCCTTTGAGATCGAGCGCAAGGCGAAGGAGCATCCTGAGTTTACCAATGTCGAGGCGCTTGTCTCGACAGGCAATCGTGAGGTACACATCCTCGTGGACAAGGACAAAGCCTCGCAGATGGCTCTCAATCCTGGCATGATCGGCTTGCAGGTACGTGAGAACCTCTATGGAGCTAAGGCGGGTGCCTATACCGAGGATGGTACCGACTACGATATACGCATACAGTATGCACCAGACTATCGTAACTCGATCAGCAAGCTGCGCGAGATGCAGGTGACCAACCTCCTGGGACAGCAGGTGCCACTCATTGCCGTGGCTGATATTCAGGAGAAGGAGGGTCCCGTACAGATCGAGCGACTCACACAGCAGCGCTATGTCAAGGTCACAAGCAACCTCAACGGTGTCTCGCTCGGTGATGGAGCTAAGATTGCGGAGCAAATCATCGATGACCTCGAGACACCACAAGGAGTCACCGTCTCACTAGGTGGTCAGGTGGAGGATCAGGGGGATACCTTCTCCTCGCTCACACTCATCTTTATCATCGGTCTGCTCCTAGTCTTTATGGTGATGGCTGCTCAGTTTGAGTCACTGCTCGATCCCTTTATCATCCTCTTTGCGATACCCTTCACCCTCGTAGGCGTTATCTTAGCCTTCCTCATTACTGGTACCACGCTCAGTGTCGTGACCTTCATCGGGCTCATCATGCTAGTCGGTATCGTGGTGAACAATGGTATCGTCCTCGTGGACTACAGCAATATGCTCGTACGTCGTGGCTATACGATACGAGATGCGGTGATGGAGTCCGGCCGCTCACGCTTGCGCCCTGTCTTGATGACCTCTATGACCACCATACTCGGTATGCTACCCATGGCACTCAGTAGAGGTATGGGCCGGGAGCTCTACGCACCGCTAGGCATCACCATCATCGGAGGTCTCCTGATCTCTATGCTCGTGACGCTCATCTTGGTGCCGACGGCCTATGCGGCTATGCACCAGCGCAAGCTCAATAGAGAGCGCAGAGTAACTAGATTGAGGAAACATGTTGAGAATAACTAGTATGAGATTTATATATATCACCTGCAATGTCAGTATGCAGGAGCAGATGGAGTCGCTCCTGCGGGAGCTGAAGATAAGCGTCTACCAAGTCATCCCGAAGGCACTCGCTGAGAGCAACTTCGACATCCCGCACAAGGACACCGCCGTATGGCCAGGGTTCAACACATGCCTGCTGGTGCAGGAGGCAGACGTCACCAAGAGCGACGCCCTCCTGGAGCGGATCCGCGAGATGAATGCTCAGGCATACAACAACAGCGAGCTCGTCGCTGCATACCTTTGGTCTGTCGATGACCACGTAGCGCCCGAGCCCATCACGCCCGTGCAGGAGCGTGACCCATTAAGTGGAGCGTAAGGCTACATTTAGTATGTGATTGGAGAGGATGCGTCAGAGTCGTTTGTACTCTGGCGCATCTTTGTATGTATAGACCTCTGTGCAGTTCGCTCCGACAGACTCTAGTCTTAAAAAAATGCTCTCCGAGAATAGTTTTTCAGCGGGAGAAGAGCCCCCTATTTCAAGCTTCCTATAGCATTGGACAGCAATGCTCAAAAAACGAATTAACATTTCGCAGATCGAAGAAGACAAATGATAGCACGAATTTGTCAACAGAGATCCTAAATATTCCTGCTACCTTTGCATCAGAATTTCGGAAGAAGTTTGTCTTTTGATGAGTTTTTGCAATTCTCCGTATACACCCATACGCTTTATCTATCTTATGATGCATCACTATCGTAACACACAGAGGGCACTCCTAGCCCTCCTCACAGGTTGCCTTCTGCTCCTACTGCCCGCACAGGGGGAGGCGCAAAAGGTAGCTGGCAAGGTCAACCTCCTCTACGGAGCCACCACAGCACCAAACGCTGCTGCCGAGTTTAGACTAGGCAAGCAACTCACGCTAGAGATAGGTGGCGGCGGTAGCCTATGGGCCTTTGACGAGGACACACGTTACAAGCATTGGCTACTCCAGCCAGAACTACGCTGGTGGGCTTGTGATGTCTTCAATGGTCACTTCCTGGGACTACACCTCCACACAGGGCAATTTAATATAGGAGGTATCAACATCCCCGTTGGGAGGCTCAAGACACTCAACAATCATCGCTTCCAGGGTTACTTCTATGGTGCAGGGCTATCTTATGGCTATCAGTGGATACTCAGCAAGCATTGGAACGTAGAGACCTCCATAGGAGGTGGCTACGCACGCATACAGTATGAGAAGTTTCCCTGCGCTACTTGTGGTACCAAGGAGGCTGAGGGAGCACACAACTACTGGGGTGTGACACGCGCCACGATGTCGCTCATATATCTCTTTTAAACTAGACGAACAGCTTGACTATGAACAAGATTAAATACGCCCTAGTGGCCATATCACTGCTACTGACGCTCCCAGCGACTCTCGCAGCTCAGACGCCTTATATCCACCAGATCTCTGTAGATCATGTAGAGGTAAGCAAAGCGACAGACATCGTGACCGTCCAGATGGAGATCGTCCTCGATGGGCTTAACCTCCGCTCCAACGATCTGCTACGTCTTTCACCCGCCCTGCGTATGAAGGATAGTGGTGAGGTGGTGGAGCTACTACCCCCAGTGCAGATCGAGGGGCGTAAGCGTAGCATCGTACAGGAGCGCAAAGCTTCTACTGGTATTCGTGACGAGTGGGACACAGAGGCGCTACAGTCACTCCGCCGTAAGAATGGTTCCGCCCAGCGAGTCACCTATAGCTACACCATCCCCCGCAAGGAGTGGATGAGTCAGACCGATCTACTCTTGGTGGAGCGTGTCTACGGCTGCTCCGACTGCTTCAAGCTCGAGGAGTCACAGGTACTTCGCACCCCCTTCCTTACAGATCCCTACCAGCCTAACTATCAGCTCTCCTATATCGTCCCAGCGGTAGAGCCAGTCAAGGCACGTGCCGACAAGCATACAGCGGTACTCAACTTCCGCTGTGACAAGCATGACCTAGACCCCAACTACAAGAGCAATGGTCAGATACTTGCTGAGGTGCGCAAGGTGATGGATGAGATCACGGGAGACAAGAATATCAAGGTGACGCAACTCTCCGTCGTAGGTTACGCATCTCCCGAGGGTAGCTTCAGCCACAATAAGGCACTCGCTGAGCGCCGCTCGAACTCCTTCGCTCAGTACCTAGCGCAGCGCTACAGCCTACCGACCAATCAGCTACAAGTATCAGGATATGGTGAGGACTGGGTCAAGACGCGTGAGGTCATTGAGGCTTCCTTCATACAGGACAAGGATGAGATACTCCGCATCATTGACGAGGTCGAAAAGCCAGATGCGCGTGACGCTCATCTCAAGCGGCTCTCCCGTGGCGAGACTTATAAGGTTATGCTACGTGACTACTATCCGCAGATACGTCGCACGGAGTACACGGTCGCTTATGAGGTCAAGGCGTTTGACGTCGCCGAGGCACGTGAGATCATCAAGGTCAATCCACGCCTGCTCAGTCTCAACGAGATGTATCTTGTCGCTAAGAGCTATCCAGCCGACTCGCCCGAGTTCAAGCAGGTCTTTGACATAGCCACACGTATGTATCCCGATGAGCCAGTAGCTATCATCAACGCTAGTGCCTCTGACATCGAGGCAGGTAGCTATCAGGTCGCCATAGATCGTCTGAGCAAGCTACAGCACAATCCCAGTGCACTCAATAATATAGGTGTCGCCTACAGCAAGCTAGGCAACTACGAGCAGGCTAAGAGTTACCTTGAGCAGGCCAAGGCACAGGGTAGCCAAGAGGCTGCAGCCAATCTAGTCGAGCTAGAGAAGCTCCTACAAAGCTTGTAACACCCTCCCATAATATAATAGGAGACAAACTTCAATACAAAGAACTTAAACAGTACTTCATAATAACTATCTAATCAACTAACAATGATGAAACTAAGAATGAGAACAGCGCTTCTTGCCTCTGCAGCACTCCTGCTCGGGCTAGCAAGCTGCAAGAGTGACAGACAAGAGGCTGCACTCCAAAACGGTCAATGCGACACCTACGTAGGTGTCTCCGTACGCTTCCCAGCACCTGAGACGCGTGATCTACCTGAGGACTACAACGAATTAGGTGAGTGGCAGGGTCGTGACGTGATCAAGAAGATCAAGGTGTACGTAGCCACCACTTCTAATGGTGCCACCACGATCAGCTCAGATCAATTCACCGAGGCTAACTTCGGTGGTATCAACAACGGAATCCTCGCTCCTAACCTCGCTGTAGAGGCTAAGTCTGGTGACAAGGTAAAGATCTACGTTGTCATCAACGATATGGCGGGCAAGGTCACAACCCTCCTCGATGGTAAGACTGGCGATGGAGCTGCGTTTGACGCTGAGTTCAAGAAGGCTGTCGCTACGGTTGCTGCTATCGCAGATGTAGCTAAGTACGACGCTGAGAAGGATATCGTCCTAATGACCAATGAGACCGCTCCTGAGGACACGACGATCGCACCCAACATCAGCAAGGAAGACGCTATCGGTGGTAAGGCTAACCGTGTCGAGGTGAAGGTATCACGTGTCGCTTCTCGTGCTATCGCTACTGTAGACGATGAGGTTGTCAAGACAATCGATATCAAGCGCACCTTCACAGATGCTAAGGGTAAAACATCTGAGTCAACGACTGCAACGGTTACCGTCAAGGATATTATGTATCAGGTAACTGGTAGCGCACTACAGTTCAACGTCCTAGAGGATCGCACGGACTGGAAGGTCGCAGCTCCTGTCTATGACTTCACTCCTACATCTAAGGATTGGATCGCTCTAGCTACCGAGGGTAAAGACAAGATGCTCTTCTCTGATGCTGAGGGTTACAAGGCAGCTCTCACTGCAACCGATAACAGCCTTGATAACGTCAAGAAAGCGCTAGGTCAGGAGACGTTTAGCAAGTTTGTCCTCCCTGTCACACACGCTAAGGGCAACTACAAGAAGGGCAACACGACTATGTTCGAGATCAAGGCTACCTTCACCGTAGACCAGATTGATGGTGCTGCTCCTGCAGGTGCCGATGCTCAGACTGTTTACCTAGGTCTATCTGATGGTAAGTTCTACTCTTCCAAGGCAAAGGCTGAGGCTATGGATGTCACCGTAACTGGCACCGAGTACGAGAAGAAGCAGAGCGCTAAGGAGTACAAGAACGGTGAGATGTACTACTACATCTGGCTGAACCCAGACGTTCAGTACAGCGATAAGACCAAGACGATCAGCGAGTCTCCTACGGTACGCAACCAGGTCTACCATGCACACATCACAGGCTTCGGCGAGATGGGTGTAGCAGACAAGGATGAGATCAACCCCGATGAGGAGCTCGAGACGAAGAAGACTCACCTCTCTGTACAGCTACGCGTACTCCCCTGGACGATCCACAGCTATACGGTAGATCTTGTCAACCGTTACTAATCAATCGACCCAGCATCTCTATCCAAATAGAAGCTGAGTAGATCGCACAACGACTACAGGGGGCGTTAGGCTCCCGCTTACTGAGGTGTCAAGGCCCCCTGTAGTCTTTTTCTTATCACTTGTATCAAACATCAGAGCTATGAATAGGGTTCACCATATTATACTTCCCTTACTTACTCTCCTAGCACTCACCACCTCTTGTAGCAAGATCATCTATGAGGATCTAGAGGAGTGTCCTCAGGGAGTGTACATCAGTTTTTACAATCAGACTCCCTGTATGGAGGCACCAGAGACAGTGGGTGAGGTAAATGGGCTGTATGTCTTCGCCTTTGACCTAAACGATGTGCTAGTCACAGTCAGGAAGGTGACAGGATGGGTGGATCTGACTGAAGCTTACAAGGTCGAGCTACCTCCTGTCGAGAAGGGACAGTACTCCTTCATCGCATGGGGAGGCACGGCTGACCAATACTTCACTTTTGAAAACTTCGTAGAGGGCACGACGACCAAAAAAGATGTCATGCTACGCCTACGGGCCGAGAATGATAAAGCCATCAGTCTCGGAGAGCATAAAGTGTGGCAAGGAGAGAGTCGCGTCATCTCTCTACCAGACCGCAAGGAGTATGGTACGGTATTTGGCGAGGTCGCTATCAATATGCTTGAGGTGACGAACCGCATCAACATCACCCTACGACTCCACGAGAGCGTACAAGACCGCTACAACATTGACGACTTTGACATATTGGCCTACTCGGCCGACGGCTCCTACCTCATCAATAGGAGGATGCCTCTAGACAATCCTACACTCAACTACCCAGGCGTAGAGCTATACAGAGACAAGGTCGCTAGGACCCTCTCCTTCACACTTATGGAACTCAAGACGGGCTACCACAACCTTCTACGCTTACACAATAAGAAAGAGAAGAAAGACTTCCTCGAGCAGGATCTCCTCGGTAAGGTCATACTAGAGAACCCCAACGTAAATCTAGAGTGTACCCACGACTTCGACATCGTCCTAGAGCTCGAAGACAAGTGTAAGGATTGTCCTGACAATAACCTGGTAATCAACATCTTCATCAACAACTATCAGATTCACTCCTTTGCAGTCAATCTGACCAATAGATACTAAGGGTATACCACTCCCTCAAACTATCCATCACTTCCCTAACACAAATATAGCTCTCAGCTTATTATGTCTCGCAATACATTATACATCACACTCCTAGCTCTTCTCAGCAGCACGCTACTATCTGTATCGTGCCAGCGGATGAACGGAGGAGCCGTGCCGGACGATGATCCTAGTCGGATCACCTGTCTGCGCTTTTCGATGGCTGGGATAGAACTCCCGAACGCATCTCTGCGTGAGCAGGGCGACTATCCCTCTATACAGTCTGACCCTAAGGACTACGAAGACTATGTAGGCGAGCTAGCAGTCTTGATCTATAAGGTGGAAGCTTCGGATGCTCAGAGTAAACTCGTCAAGAGCCACTTCACGACAGAGCAATCCTTCCTTATGGAGCTACAGCCCGAGGAGGGGGCTAGGTATCACTTTTGCTTTGTGGCAAACTATCCTGAGAGCTGGAGGAATACGCTCCAAGGTTTGACATCTTATGCTGATCTGAAGAGGACCCTACAACATCTCGAGAGCTTTCAGAGTCGTGACTCGGGTACCCCTCTCTACAATGGTGCCGTTATGAACGGCACGGAGAAGAGCCTCTTCCCGATGGCGCGTATCTATGAGAACCAAGAGATACCCACTGGAGGAAGCGTCTCCACACCCAAGCCCTTTACTCCGACGACAAATATGTCGAAGCCTCTCGAGCCTGTCAGCAATTGGCCTGACAGCCCTGAGAAGGGTACGAAGCAACAGACGGTCAATCTAGTTCGCTCCTCTGCCAAGATCAGCCTCAACCTGACGGGAGATGGGGTTAGCAAGATCAAGAGCATTAAGATCTGCAATGTAGCTACGCAGCACTCCTTTATGGAGAATAGTGAGTCTGCCTCTGTAGCTTTAACCGAAAAGCCTTTTAATGGTAGTGGCTCCATCACGGGCAATAGCTTCCAATCGAAGATATACATCCCAGAGCGACTCCTCGGCGAAGGCTCAGCTACATTAGGGTGGAATTCGGACAGTGATACCCCCATCGGCACTCCCAGCTACATACAGATAGAGATGGTGAGTGGGGTCGTGCACAAGATTCCCATCATCACCAACCAGAACACACGGAATATGACCCCAGGGTCGGAATACTCCTACCTAGATGTAGCCTATGGCAACGTACCTAGCAACCATGCCAACTACAGCATCGTACGTAACCACCACTATCAGTACGATCTCAACGTACCAGCCGATGGTAAGTATCTAATCATAAACTTTAAGGTGATGCCGTGGCGACTGGTTGAGTCTGAGATGCAGTTCACACAACCAGAGTATACGTGTACACTCAAGGTCGTCGATGCAACAACCAATGCTACCAAACGAACCTTAGACGATATTTCTCAGGAGGTATTCCTCTCACCCAACGAGATCGTCGAGGTGACCTTTGAGATCACTAAGCCCGTAGGCGCTATTTGGTCAGCCTCCATCACGAACGGACTGAACTACCTCTTTACGGGGGATACCTACGATCAGGTAGTAGAGCCAGATATCGTCGGTCAAATTCCTCCACAAACCTACACATTCCAGATCAAACCCCGACAGGAGTTTACCTCTGAGCCATACTACACTCAGTTTTACATCACGGTCGATGGCAAGGAGCTAAACTTAGATCCACACAGAGCTAAAGACAGCTATATGGATGGCGGAGGCTCTCAGCGGTGGCGTATCAAACAAGTAATGTACTAAGACTCGCAATGACAATGTTTCGATATAATATCCAGACCAGCGCACGCATACTCCTCTGCGCCGTACTCACCTTCGTGAGCGTCTGTGTGGCATTCACCAGTTGCGTTAGTGAGCGGACAGACGATGCTCTGCACATCTCTGAGGAGGATGGCAAGCTCCTCGAGCTCACGCTCATACCACGCACCGAGCAGACGACCACGGCCACGCTCCGTAGCCACGTTGGCGAGGAGGAGGGTGACAAGGAGAACGGACTTCACGGCATCAGCATACTAAATGAGAACAAGATCGAGAGCATAGAGCTCTTTGTTTTTGACCCTGCGACAGAGCAACTCGTCGGGCGTTACACTCCGCTCAGGCAAGAGGCGCTCACGGGTAGTGAGATCGGCAGTCGTGCCACCTTTATTATCCCCAAGGGTGACTTTCTTAAGCTTGAAGGCAAGAAACTAGACTATATCTCTGTGGTGAACGTCCGCAAGCCTATCACAGACGTTACTACGAAGACAGCTCTCTACGAGCTAATGCAGGACGATCAGAGCAAGCTCAACCCTGCTCCCGAAAGTGGGCGAATAGCTCCACAGGATAAGTTCCTTATGGATGGTACACTCCAGAAGACCGTCACTTGGGGCTATCAAAAACCAAGAGCAGAGCTAGGGACGATCGAACTCTACCGTGCGGCTGCCAAGATTCGACTGAGGATCGACCATATCAATGTCAAGGACTATCAGAATGGTATCGAGACTCAATATGTCGTCAAGCCAGGCAGCGTACCCGAAGTTTGTCTCGTACGCTACCCAGGGAAGACCAAGGTCATGCGGAGCTCCTCTCCCTACCAGCCCAATGGTAACGACTGGCACAACTCCGCCTACCGTCCCATGACTATGACCGACTACACAGCTCTAGGATATAAGAGCAGCCAGGAAGATGGCAAGTTTTACGGTACAGTGCCTTTTTACGCTTACGAGCATGACTGGAGTAACGTCTCGACAAATGAGACTTTCCTACGTCTCAAGCTGTCTATGCGTCCTAAGGATGCAAAAGCCGATGATGCTTGGGTCAATTACTACTACCGCATACCTGTGAACTACCGCAAGGCTCTCGGCGAGGTCAAAGAGAATATGCTCCACAAGCTCGAGCGTAACCACCTCTATGACGTTCTCACCTCTATAGAGGTGCTAGGTAGTCTCAACGAAGACACTCCAGTGGATATCACCTCCAACATAGCTATCACGCCGTGGAACCTGATTGAGACTGTCGACGGCGAGCTTCTCAAGGCGCAGTACCTCGAGGTGTATGACAAACGCCCCATTATGGCGGATGTCAGTGAGATCTCCATACCCTATGCCTCCAGCTTACCCGTAGAGATTCAGATAGATAGTGCTTGGTACGAGTATTACGACAAGCGTGGTGGACACTACCGTCGTGAGTTTAGCAAGACAGAGTCCAAACTCTACAAGATCAACGGCACTAAAACGTTGGTCAAAAGTGAGCCTAATACGCCCGACTGGGACGGCATCGTGATTACCCCCTCAGCGAATTACCTCTCCAATGGAGTCATCACAATCAAGCACCCAGTACCAGTCAACTATATCCCGTATCACATTGAGTTCAAAGTAAAGCAAAAGAAAGGACTCCTAAGTCAAGTGGTGCGCGTCTTGCAGTATCCCAATAGATACGTCACGGGCGAACGCTCTCAGCGCTTCCACAATGGTAGGGAGCAAGAAGTAGATGCGAATGGCAATACGAAACCCGTCTACGCTGACTTTAGGTATCACTCCACAATTGGCATCTTCGGCAAGTATCAGGGAGAAGACAGATACTCTCCTCAGGTCAACGAGGTGAACTTTAAGATCACAACTCTAGTGCCTAAAGAAGGCGAGCGCATTGGCTCCCCAGTGGATCCTGCAACGGGGATGACTAAGACTGATCACATGTCCAACCAGCTCATCTCACCACAATTCATCATCGCGAGCCAACATGGTATGACTTTCTACACTTACCAGATGAAAACGGATGTCCCCAGCAACAAGAATCGCGAGAATAAATTCTCCACGCAAATGTTTTCGGCTACAGCTCCTTATTACGGACCATTATCTACTGCCTTTTGGAGTGATAAAAACCCTTATCTCAAAACGAACTATAATACAGGCATCAACTCTGGTGGTAACTATTATACTGGTTTTAAGCCTTTTAAAAGACAAAACATCGTAGCGTACTATTTCGACGCCCAGACGCGATGCTTCGAGTACTTCGAGGGTGAGTTTGGTACTAATGGCGACTATAAAGAGTTCTATAACATCGAGGGTGATGAAGATTACGGTGGTTTCACAAATTGGTGGACGCGTATGATTCGCAAAGACTTTAAGTATCAAGGTCGATGGCGTATCCCTACCTCTGCTGAGATGAAGCTTATTGACGAGATGCAGAATGATAAAAAAACGGAGATCGAGGGCTTGCTCTTTGGCTCCTACTACTGGGTAGCAGAGGAGGGGATGGTGTATGACTTCATAAAGCATGAGGTCATCACAGTTCAGCAAATGATTGATAGACGAGGTTACAATAACTCGTACAATAACGCTGGCATCCCCACAGTCTATGTCCGCCCCATCTTTGACACCTATATGTATGACGAGCAGTAATCCAATTCTTATGAAGCAAAGAGTATATCTTTATTATATAGCCCTGCCACTGCTCCTGCTACTCGCAGGGTGTGTCCGGGAGCCTTTGGGCGGTCTGCTCATACCTGAGGGTAAGGAGGGGGACTCAATCACGCTGACTCTAGGGCTACACGCTGATGATCTAAGCGACCTAGCACTCAGGAGTGAATCTATCAACGATGACGAGGTAGAGAAGATCACTTCGCTACGCATATTAGTCTTTGACGAGCATCAGCAGTTTCTCTACTCGACAGATGCTGTGCTGGAAGATCCTACCTCGGCTGACGCTTTCGATGATGACGCCTTCCTGCCTGATGGTAAGAAGGGCTCTATCACGAAGATCAAGAGCTTTAAGGCGACCTTCATACAGAGCAATGCCCCCCGATACCTCCACTTCGTGGCTAATTACGACTGGACGGGGCAGACGCAGGATTACTTCCTCGTTGGTAACTCGGCAGGAGCGATTATGCCAAAGCTGACGACAAGCATTGAGTCAGCCAATGGCAATAACGATAAGACCAAAGCCTTTGACCCGATGTGGGTACAGGTTAAGCTAAATAAGCTAGATAGACAGTCGCTACAAGGCAAGGTCGTCAAGCTCCTACGCTGTCACGCCAAGGTCACAGTAACTGTAGCTCCTGAGGTAAAGGACTTCCAGCTGACAGGCTTCACCGCTTGCAATGTGCATAAGAGTGGCACGGTAGCTCCATTTGTAATGGACAACTACTCCTTTTCCTTTCCCTATGCACCAACCAAAGCAACCACCCCTCCCGATGTGGAGACTATCTTAAATAATAACCCTGATCATATTGTCTCCGCAGATACGGAGTTCAAGATTTTCGAGCATCAAAACGATGGTGATAAGAAGGTCTTTCTGATCATTCAGGGGGAAAAGAAGCTCAATAGTGGAACCACTGAGACTCGCTACTACAAGGTAGACTTCGTTGCCAAGCGAAATAAGGAGAACATCGTCAGCGATCGCGTCCTCCCGATCATCCGCAACAATCACTACAAGGTGACTATCACAGCGGTCAATTCGGACGGCTACGCTACGATGGCTGAGGCGATAGCCGCTCCTGCACACAACAATATATTCTCCTCAATCGAGCTACAGGAGTTCACGCAGGTCTCTGGCGAGATGTTTACGCTCAAGGCGGATCCTGTTCAGATTCTCATCGTGCGTCCTGGTACGTATGACTTCAACACCGAATTTGCCATCACTGATAAGAACTATCGCTTCAAGTCCTATGAGGGTGGTCCTGCAAATTATGGAGCTCAGTATATCAGATATTACAAGCGGTGGAGTGACAATGACTTCTATATGGGAGCTTTGACACAGACAGAGGTGAAGATGCGTAGGGGCAATGAAGATCGCTTCAGTGTCGAGGTCAAAAACATCCCCTCAGATGCTGTCGAGCGATACTCCATTGAGGTGGCAGGACTACGTTCTTACGCTCCTGACGACACGCCCCCTGCTAATTCTAAGGATCTATACACCTACGAGCGGGTAGATGGTCAGCCAGTCTCTGGTGCTATCACGCCTCTGATTCGTAATGTGGAGATCACGATCCGCAAGCCTCTACTCTTTAAGGCCAACCTGGTCAATGATGCCTCGCAAACAGGGAATAAGTTCCTCGAGTTTGATCTATACAAGAATTTGCCCAAGGGTATCTTCCCCTTTGAGGTACTCATCGAGGCTCCAGATCTCTCCCCAAGGAATACAAAAGGGAATGCGGAGAACCTAACCATTGTCAAGCGTAACGGCAAAGTCTACTACCGCTATCTCGTCAAGACAGACTCCTACGATCGTCACAATGGGCGCGTACGCATCCCTATGCTGGTCAATAATGGGAGCAACACTCCTAAGCACGATATCGTCCTCTCCTCCCCTTACTACGAGACGGAGACGATCTATTTTGGTAGCTCAAGCTACGAGTCCAAGCCCATGCACCTTTACTTCAAGGAGCCTGGCACCTTGAGAAAAGATGGCTCCTATAATAACTCCCGAAGACCAATGCCCAGCACCAGTCGTTTTACGCAGCTAGGGAATGCAGTCCCTCAAGGTACGTATTACATCCAGTCGACCAACTCCGATGGGCTGTTTTATTTGACCTATGATACGAAGAAGGCTCCTGCGAATATGAATCAACAGGTAACGATAAAGAGTACCTATCAGGTTCAATCCGTGTACGGCTACATCGCCTTTACCGTGAGTGCGACCAAGACTTTGCGAGAGTGGATGGCAAGTGATGAGCATGAATTCACAGCTACTAGCGTGGAGGTCAAGGGGCAGCTTCTACACCACTTTAATGGAGAGTATTACGAACGTCCCAATGCTCAGCCATACTGGCGTATCTACGATGATGAAGCGGAACAATATATCGCTATTCCCCAATGTATTGAGGTCAGTGACACGCCCATCAGTCAGGACAATCTCTCTTACGAGTTTTATCTCAAGATTCCAGAGAGCGTGTTCAAGCCCTATATGTCTCTTATTGTGGTTGACTATAAAGACGCTGGTAGTTTCTCTTACTACTATTGGGAAGATCTTATGAATACGACCCGACTCGTTTGGACTTATCCACGCTAGTCTTAAGCAGTCAAGCACTATCAGTCGGTCGGTACGCAGCAATGTGTGCCGACCGACTTCGGTTTTAGCGAGAGGGCGTCCGTTGTCGTCAAAAGTTACAGTGTCAGTACATTGATATCGCTACACGTCAGGTTGTACTACAACGGATGCACGGTCGTGGGACCTCTACAAATCGTTAGTCGTCAGTTGTTGAGCATCCTCTTGAGGGCGTCTAGCTCCTTAAGAGCCTCTAGGGGTGTGAGGTTGTCGATGTCTAGCTCGTTGATCTTGGTGCGAACAGCCGTGAGGACTGGGTCGTCTAGCTGGAAGATAGACATTTGCATACCCCCGCTTTGGGGGGCGCTAGGGGTGGCTGAGTCGGAGTCTTGGTTGCTCTCGGTACGGTAAGCCTCTAGGTGCTGAAGCACTTCGCCAGCACGCGCCACGATCCAGGTCGGCATACCGGCCAACTTCGCTACCTGTATACCGAAGCTATGCGCTGAACCGCCTGGGACCAGCTTGCGGAGGAAGAGCATCTCGCCATCGATCTCACGTGCCGAGACGTTGTAGCACTGCACCCGCTCGAGGTGGTCGGCTAGTTCGTTGAGCTCGTGGTAGTGCGTGGCGAAGAGCGTCTTGGCACGTCCCTGCGTGGTGCTGTGCAGGTACTCGACGATGGCCCACGCTATGGAAACCCCGTCGAAAGTACTGGTGCCACGCCCCAGCTCGTCAAAGAGGATCAAGCTGCGAGGAGTCAAGTTGTTGAGGATGCTGGCGGCCTCTTGCATTTCCACCATAAAGGTGGACTCGCCCACGGCGATATTGTCCGAAGCGCCCACACGGGTGTAGACCGAGTCGACGATGCCGATGGTGGCTGAGGTAGCGGGCACGAAGCTTCCCATCTGCGCCATAATCACGATGAGTGCCGTCTGGCGGAGGAGGGCACTCTTACCGCTCATATTAGGGCCTGTGATGATCATGATCTGACAGTCGATGGGGGAGAGCTGCACATCGTTGGGGATGTAAGGTTGCCCCGCTGGGAGGGTTCGCTCGATGACTGGGTGGCGACCGTCGACGATCTCCAGATCGTAGCCATCGTTGAGCGTGGGACGACAGTAGTTATACGCCTCGGCAACAGCGGCCAGTGAGGCGAGGACGTCGAGCTGCGCTAAGATCTGAGCATCTTGTAGGAGTTGGTTGGCAAACTGCTGAAGCGTCTCGATGAGCTTCGCAAAGAGCTCTTGCTCCAGTGCTAGGATACGATCTTCGGCACCGAGGATCTTCTCCTCGTACTCCTTTAGTTCTTGGGTAATGTAGCGCTCGGCACTGACGAGCGTTTGCTTGCGAATCCACTCTTCGGGTACTTGCTCCTTGTAGGTGTTGCGCACCTCGAGGTAGTAGCCGAAGACATTGTTAAAGCCGATCTTGAGACTGGCGATGCCGGTGTGCTCCGTCTCACGAGCGAGGAGGTCGTCGAGATATTGCTTGCCCGACTTGAGCAAGCGTCGCAGCTGGTCTAGCTCTTCGCAAAAGCCTTCTGCAATCGTCTCCCCCTTGCCGATCTGCTGTGGCGCCTCGGGGTTGAGCTGAAAGGTGATCTGCTGGCACAGTTGCGCGCAGGGATCGAGTAGCGAACAGAGTGCCGTGAGGGTCTCCTCGCCTTCATCTAGAGCGAGCTGGCGTATGGGTGCGATGAGAGCGATGGAGAGTCCGAGGCGAACCACTTCGCGAGGGGTGATGCGCCCCATAGCGACACGCCCCACGAGGCGCTGCAGGTCGCCTATCTCCTTCATCTGGTCGGTGAGCTGGGTACGCAACTGCGGATTGTCTACAAGGTTTGCGACGATGCTCTGACGCTGTTGGATCGCTTGGAGTTCTTTGAGCGGGAAGGCTATCCACTGATCCAGCAGGCGAGCACCCATCGGGGTGACCGTTTGATCGAGGATCTGGCGAAGGGTGGTGCCGCCCGCATTCATCGGGGTAGTGAGCTCTAGACTGTGAGCCGTAAAGCCGTCGATGCGCACATGTCGCTGCTCATCGATGCGCACGATGCGGGTGATGTGACCGATCTCGGTGTGCTTCGTCATGTCGAGATAGTGCAGTACGGCACCCGCAGCGGTGATCGCTAGCGGGAGGCTGTCGATGCCGAAGCCCTTGAGCGAGAGCGTGCCGAAGTGCTGCAGGAGACGCTCTCGGTTGTTGCTCTCGGAGAAGATCCAGTCGTCGTAGTCCGAGAGATGCCCCTCGGGCTGGAGAAGGCGCTGCAGATGGTCACGATGCTTGCGCTCGATGAGGATCTCCTTGGGGTTGTAGCCAGAGACGAGCTTGGCGAGTACCTGATCGGTACACTCGCTAGCGTAAAACTCTCCCGTCGAGAGGTCGAGCAGTGCTAAGCCGTAGCGGTTCTCCCCTTTAGCTTGCGGGTAGACGGCTGCGAGGAAGTTGTTTTGCTTGCTCTGGAGGACATTGTCCGTGGTGACCACGCCAGGGGTGACGATCTCGGTGATGCCACGCTTGACCAACTTATTGGTCAGCTTCGGGTCTTCGAGCTGATCGCAGATAGCCACCCGCTTGCCTGCCCGCACCAGCTTAGGCAGGTAAGTGTCGAGCGCATGGTGGGGAAAGCCAGCCAGCTCGACATGCTGCGCTGCTCCGTTGGCACGCTTGGTGAGCGTGAGGCCGAGGATCTTAGACGCTTCGATGGCATCGTCGGAAAAGGTCTCGTAGAAGTCGCCCACACGAAAGAGCAAGATAGCATCGGGATGCTTCTTCTTGAATTGCATATATTGCCGCATCATCGGGGTCTCGGCGATCGCTTTCTTAGCCACGGGATAAATAGTCTCTTAGGTCGTTATAGCTCCAAAAGTACCAAAAAAAAAGCATACGCCTGGTCCCCACACCCCCCACTAAACCTTGTAACCCGCTGTAGTCCGTCCCCGTCAAAGGTTATTCCGTCAAATATTACAACGTCGTGATTGTAACGACAACGGACGCCCTCCGACTCGACACTAGCCGTGCGTCCCTACACTAATCGTCACGTGATGTGGTGGGGCATCTCTGTTTTTGTTACTTTTGCGTTGTATTCTTAAACACCTTCCTTGTATGTGTCCCCCTTGTTATAATGATCGAAAATCTCCTCGCGCTTCTTTTCACGATTACAAAGCAGGTATCTACTTCATAACCATCTGCACTAAGGATAAGCGACATTACTTCGGCAAAATACAAGATGGCATCATGCATCTCAGTCCTATAGGGGAGTTTTGTCAGCAACAATGGGAGACGGTCTCCGTCCATAACCCCTATGCTAGCGTTCCGCTATTCGTAGTCATGCCGAACCATGTTCATGCTATCGTGTCGATCAATCAAAGTACGGAGCTTGCTGCCCAGGAGACTGTTCGAGAAACTTTAGCTATAGTTGTAGGGGGCGTCAAGCGCGAGGTCACCATGTTTGCACGGAAGCATAAAATAGCGTTTGACTGGCAGTCAAGGTTCTATGACCGCATCATTAGGAACATGCAAGAGGGAAACAACATAGCGAACTACATCGAAAACAATGTGGCACGCTGGGATAGCGACGAATATCACAGCAGGCAGTCCTGAGCGCTTGTCACGTCGCACGGGGTCCCAACGGATTACACGCGTCATTCGACAACGGACGCACGCACCCAGACGGCCCGTGTCGGGACGCACGAAAGTGTCTAGTCGGAGGGCGTCCGTCCCCGTCAAAGGTTATTCCGTCAAATATTGCGACGTTGTGATTGTAACGACAACGGACGCACAGATCGTGCGTCCCTACACTAATCGTCACGTGATGTGGTGAGGTGTCTCTGTTTTATTACGTGCGTCCGGGGTGTCACAGCGTTACGTGCCCAGTAGGGACGCACGATCTGTGCGTCCGTCCCCGTCAAAGGTTACAGCATCCATTACGTGCGTCTCTACATATCGTTACTCGTTTCTACCTCTAAATTTCAGATTCTCCACGTGGGGATTTGACATTCTCCACGTGGCTATCGTGCCGCAGTATCACCTGACTATGAGGCGCCAGCTCGGGGGATTGCCCCCAGCCCCCTGATATCATCTGTTTGCCCACTCTGCTTTGGCACAAACCATAAAAGTGTAGCCAGATTGTAGCCATAGAAGCCTCTTTTGGGGCATTTTTAGGCAATATCCGTGACTACTCAGAAGAGTGAAGAGGTAGAGGACTATAAAATAAAAGTACCGTAACTCGCTGGAATTACGATACTTATACTTTTTCAGTAGTACTCTCTGGCGGTACTGCCAGAGTACTTAAAGCGGAGAGGGAGGGATTCGAACCCCCGGACCCGTGAAGGTCAACGGTTTTCAAGACCGCCGCGATCGACCACTCTGCCACCTCTCCTGGCTTGACGACTGACTGAAGGACTACCCTTCGCCATTCGCGGTCATACATCTTAACCGATGCGACTGCAAAGGTACTACAATTTCTCCAATAAACAAATTATCCAGCTCCCCCTTCATGACTACGCACATTCCAGTGTCACACGTTGCTGCGGGTTACTCGAGAGATTTATGAAATCAGGGTATGCGTTCGAGCCGTGCATCTCTCCTAAGATTGCTGGTCGGGGCGGGCGAAGAGCGCTTTGTAGAGCGTCGAGAGGATCTTGTCGGCTTGGTAGACGGAGGTGACATGATGCCACTTGACACTGCGATGCCCCTCACGGCTCTCACGCACCTCGCACGCTTTGCCGTAGCTAGCCACGCTCTTGAGGAGGATGTCGAAGGCTTTGCTCTGATAGTATGCCGAGCCACTGAGCGGGAGGAAGAGGATCATTTGCTCACGACGCAGCGACACCTTGACGATGCCGAGGTGGCTGGCCAGCCGTCGCAGACGCGGCACCATAAGAAGACCTTTGGTCTGCGGTGGCAGTGCGCCAAAACGATCTCGCAGGCGATCGGCAAACTCTTTTAGTTCGCGGTCGCTCGCTAGCTCGTCTAGTTCGCGGTAGAGCAAGATGCGCTCGCTGTCTTGCGGTATGTATTCGTGGGGTAGGGAGAGGTCTAGGTCGGTGTCGATCGTGGTGTCGGTGAGCGCATTGCCCAGCTCTGCCTGCTGCTCCGTCTGAGCGGCAAAAAGCGCTGCAAAGTCCTCCTGCTTGACCTCTCGCACCGCCTCCTCAAAGACTTTGCGGTAAGTCTCGAAGCCTAGATCAGCAATAAAGCCACTTTGCTCTGTACCTAATATGTTGCCAGCGCCTCGTATGTCTAGATCCTGCAGAGCGATGCGCATACCGCTACCCAGGTCGGAGAAGCTCTCGATAGCCTTGACTCGCCGTGCAGCAGCCTCTGTAAGGGTGCCTAGGGGAGGGGTGATCAGATAACAGTAAGCCCTCTGGCTACCACGCCCCACACGACCACGGAGTTGGTGCAGGTCGCTCAGTCCGTAGCGATGAGCGGAGTTGATCAGGATCGTATTGACATTGGGCATGTCGATACCGTTCTCGATGATCGTCGTAGCTAGGAGCAGGTCGTACTTGCGCTCGGCAAAGTCTAGGAGTATCCGCTCCGTCTCGCTCGGAGTCAAGCGGCCGTGAGCGATCGCTATGCGAATGCCGGGGACGCACTCTTCGATCTGTCCCGCCACGCCGTGGATCGACTCGATACGGTTGTGGACGAAGAAGACCTGTCCATGGCGTGCTAGCTCGTAACCAATCGCATCGGCGATGGTCTCTTGCGACCAGCGAATGAGTCGTGTCGTGACTGGCTGACGATTGCGCGGAGGCGTATTGATGTTGGAGAGATCACGAGCCCCCATTAGGGAGAACTGCAGGGTACGGGGTATCGGTGTCGCCGAGAGCGTGAGCGTATCTACGTTGACCTGAAGCTTGCGGAGCTGCTCCTTAGCCTTGACGCCAAACTTCTGCTCCTCGTCTATGATGAGCAGTCCGAGCGACTTGAAGGTGACCCCTTTGCCCAGCAGTCGGTGCGTACCTATTAATATGTCTACTCGTCCCTCCGCTAGATCTGCTAGGATAGCCTTCGACTGCTTGTCGCTCTTAGCTCTTGAAAGGTACTCGATACGGCAAGGCAACCCCTCTAGTCTCTGGCTAAAGGTCTGGTAGTGCTGGTAAGCTAAGATCGTCGTCGGCACCAAGACCGCCACCTGCTTGCTGTCGGCGACCGCCTTGAAGGCTGCTCGTATCGCCACCTCTGTCTTGCCAAAGCCCACGTCACCGCAGACCAGTCGATCCATCGGGCGGTTACTCTCCATATCCGCCTTGATCTGCTCGATCGCTTTCAGTTGGTCGGGCGTCTCCTCATAGGCAAAGGAAGCCTCCATCTCGTGCTGCAGGTAGCTATCAGGCGAAAAGGCAAAGCCTGGCTGCTCCTTGCGTGCTGCATAGAGCGCAATGAGGTCACGAGCGATCGACTTGATCTTGGTCTTCGCACGCTCTTTGAGCTTTGTCCAGGCTCCCGTGCCTAGTTTGCTGAGCTGTGGCTCGCCCTCTTCTTGCGCTTGGTACTTCGAGAGCTTGTGCAGACTATGGATGCTCACGAGGAGTACATCTTTGTTTTGGTAGACCAGCTTGACTACCTCACGTGGCTTGCCGTCTACCTCCGTGGTGAGGAGTCCGTCAAACTGCCCCACGCCATGGTCGCTGTGGACGATGTAGTCGCCAGGCGAGATGGCGTGTAGCTCCTTGAGCGAGATCGCCGCATCGGCATTGCGTATGCGGTCGCTCTTGAGCTGGTAGTGGTGGTAGCGGTCGAAGACCTGATGATCGGTCAGGAGCAAGACGTCCAAGTCCTTATCCTCAAAGCCCTCGTGAACGACTAGTGGCACCCACTCGGGGAGTAGCTCCTCGGCCTCGCGCTCGATGAGAATCTCCTTGAGACGCTGCGCCTGTGCGGACGACTCGGAGAGGAAGAAGCTCTTGAAGAAGCCCCGCTTGCGTACTTGCAGCTCCTCAACCAATAGGTCAAAGTGCCGATGAATCAGTAGCTGTGGCTTGGTCGCAAAGGTAATCCGCTGGTCAACGAAAGAGAGTCCCTTCGTCGGGGTGGCTAGGATCTTCGTGCGCTGCTTTACCTCAGCCGAGAGCTTGTCTGGAGGGAGTAGTAATTCGCGCATATCCTCTTGCGTGGCAAAAGCACCCTCGTACTCCACCGCCAGCTCCGCATCGTAGAGCGCTCTCCACTGCTCAGCGAGCGACTCGTAGCGACTGATCCAAAGCTGATAGTTAGGGGATAGGAGCGACAGGAGCGAGGTCCTTTCGCCTGCGGCATCGCCTTTGACCTGTAGTGCGGGGGCTATCTCGGCACGCTCGCACTGATCCACCGAGAGCTGGCTCTCGATGTCAAAGCGGCGTATGCTATCGATCTCATCGTCAAAGAAGTCAATGCGATAAGGATAGGTACTACCATAGGAAAAGATGTCCACGAGACTACCACGGTAGACCACTTGTCCAGGGCTGTAAACGTAGTCCACCTCTTCGAAGCCCTCCTCAAGTAGTCGCTCTCGCAGCGTGTCACGAGAGATCACATCGCCTACGCTGAGCGTGAAGCAGCTCTGGGCGACCTCCTGCTGGGAGGGTATCGCCTCGGCAAGAGCTTCAGGGTAAGAAACGATCAGCGGGGTGTCGCCTGCAGCAAGGCTGGCGAGCAGTTCGGCACGTAAGACCTCCTGCGCTGGCTCTCGCTGACCATATTTAATATGTCTATTGAAAGCTGAAGGGTAGTAGTAAGCTTTGACCCCGAGAGCCTCTAGATCGCCCAGCATATAGCCCGCACTATCGGCATCTTCGGCAATCACTAGATAAGGGTGCTCACGCACCAAGGTGGCGAGGATAAAGGCGGGCGCCGAGGCGGTCACCCCCTCGAGCTCTACACAATGATCCTGCTGTAGGGCTTGTCGAAGCTCTACGATACGCGGGTGATCGTGCCAGAGATCGAGGAGGGACATAGGGAGAGATTACTTCTGGCGTAGCTGGCGAGCCAGGATCGTATTGCGCATCAGCGTGATGATCGTCATAGGGCCTACACCGCCTGGCACAGGCGTGATGTAAGAGCAGAGCGGAGCTACCTCGTCAAAGTCGACGTCGCCCACGATGCGAGAGCCACTCTTCTTCGTTGCGTCGGGTACACGTGTGATGCCCACGTCGATGACGATGGCACCCTCCTTGACCATCTCCTTCTTGACAAAGAGTGGGATGCCGATAGCAGCGACCACAATGTCAGCCTGACGGCAGATGGAGGCAATGTCTTTCGTACGGCTGTGGCAGATCGTCACGGTCGCATTGCCCTGTGTACCCTTCTGGAGGAAGAGCTGAGCGATCGGCTTGCCTACGATGTTGCTTCGTCCGAGGACCACCACATGCTTGCCCTCCGTGCTGATATTGTAGTGCTTGAGTAGCTCGATGACCCCCTTAGGCGTAGCAGGTACGAGGCATGGCTCGCCAAGGCTGAGGAGCCCCACGTTGATCGGGTGGAAGCCGTCCACATCCTTGCGGTAGTCTACTGCGTGAATGACCGCCTGCTCGTCAATATGCTTCGGCAGTGGTAGCTGGACGATAAAGCCATCTACCTCGGGATCTTTGTTGAGCTGCTCGATCTCGGCGATGAGCTCCTCCTGCGTGATCGACTCGTCAAAGCGCTTCGTCAGAGAGATAAAGCCGACCTCTTCGCAAGCCTTGATCTTGCTCGCTATGTAAGTCTCGCTGGCACCGTCATGCCCCACGATGATAGCACCTAGACAGGGCGGGCGCTGCCCCGCAGCGACCATCTGCTGTACCTCCTGGGCGATCTCCTTCTTGATCTCGGTCGCAGTGGTCTTGCCATCTAGGCGAATGAATGATTCTTGTGTCATAGAGTGGTATTTGTATAGATGAATTGTGTTGTTCTGCTTGTGATGACGAAGTGTCAAAGCTTCCGTCATAGTATCACTTTTGCAAAGTTGCTGTACAAAGATACCGAAATCTAGGGGATTAACGTCTCGTGACTCAATTGCAATCGGCATGTTGGGTCCGTATATTCAATTAGTAAATGCAACTCATACCTACAAAAAATGGATCGCACCC
>UQDF01000016.1 GCA_900539765.1 uncultured Porphyromonas sp.
TTTTATCAAAAGCTCGACGAAACCAATTCAGTTGCATTTGATAGTTGAATCTACGCCCTTGACCTTAGGCTTGTCTCTTAGAAAAAGATTGATTAATTTCGCCTTTGAAATTTCTTGTCACATCATAATATCACACTAAAGTTCCCTCTTTGGCACATTTACAAATCAAGCTGTGTAACTAGTGAACAAGCTTATCTCAAATATAAGAACAAAAATCAGTATCAATCAACGGACTTGCATACAGCAACTTGTGAATGCCCAAGCTCTAGCGTGCTACATCAATCAGCAATTCTATAATAAACTATGAAGCAGAACATCTATCTTATTGCAGCTCTAGCACTCCTCCTTGGGATCAGTAGCTGTCAGTCAGACTGCCCAGATCTATCCCCAACGAACATCGCAGTAGTGCCTCAGTCGCTCACGATGCATGTTGGAGACTCTCAGGCTCTGCAGGTCTCTTATGAGCCTAAGGATGTGACCTTCGCCATCTCGTATGAGAGCCAGTCGCCAGAGATCGCCACTGTGACGGAGCAAGGGGTCGTACAGGCTGTCAAGGAGGGGCAGACTAGCATCATCGTACATGTCGGAGACAAGCAGGCTACCTGCCCTGTCTCGGTAGTCGCTAAGGAGGCTCCCGTCGAGACTGTCCTAACGATCACAACGCCTGAGATCACAGTCCAGAAAGGCGAAAAAGCAACTATCGGCTACACCGTCACACCACAGGAGACGATCGTCACCTTTGAGTCTGACACCCCTGAGGTAGCCACGGTCAGTGAGACTGGCGAGGTGACAGCTCTCCTCATGGGATATGCTACCATCACGCTGAAAGCCAATGACAAGAGCGCAACTTGTATGGTCATCGTAGAGGACGACCCAGCAAACATCAAGCAGGAAATGCCTCTCTTGAAGTTCTCTGCTAAGTACAACAAAGAGCTACACATCACAGACCCCGAGGTCCTAGCCTACGAGAAGGCCTTAGGACGTACGGAGCAAGGCATTGACTTCACCAATCATCAGAACTTCCTAGGCTTCGTCAATACCAACCTCACGACCATCACGGGAGTCCTCTACGGACTACGAGCCCCCAAAGTCGCTGACATCATAGCAGCCTACAGCAAGGAGGAGGTAGCTGAGTGTCCTCGAACGAAAGCGATGCTCAATAAGCTAGGCTTCAAAGACTTCAAAGAGATCCTTGTATCTGTCGATGGTCGTGACGAACCAGGACTTCAAGCGACCCAAGAGGACGACCCAGACATCTACGTGCGTCTATACAATGACCCCAAACCTGAACTCAAGAGCATACTATATATAGAGTTTGGCAAGAAGCTGCCACCCGATCCGATCAAGACTCAGCATGGGATCTTGACCGATGTTAAGGACTTCCCCTCTGTGACAGACTTTGCAACCCTCAATGCTGATAAGATTAAGGCCTTCGAGAGCAATCTCGGACTACGTACTTACGACGAGCAGAAGTCCGCTAGTGGCACCACCCTTTACTTCAACACTAAAAAGGAGATGATCGCCAAGAGCAACATAGAGTATGTAAGCTACTTATTGGAGCCACCACTCTTTCCTCCTGTCTTCATCAACTGTCGCCTACTATGTGTAGGTAGTCAGGAAGACCTAGAGTCCGAAGAGATGAAGAGCTACCTCAAGACGAATGGCTTCGACCAACGGTATGAGATAACACAAGATGGAGACAAAGAGCTGCATGTCTACAATGCTCAGGGAGATCAGTGCATTGTCTCTCTCAGGACCTACGAAGATCCCGCAATCTGCGTTATGACCATCACGCTCCAGAAAGACTTGCAGAATAAGACTAAGGCTAAGCGAGTCGTACGTACCTACCCAAAGGTGGTACAGTGCATTAGATAAGTAAGAAGTCTCCTCAGCAACAGAGCTGACACCTTACTATATAGTAACATAGCAGGAGAGGCACCCCGCACAGATGATCGGGATGCCTCTCCTTATTATATACCACTTCGAATGCGATGACTCTGCCCACCCCTCTAACTTCCAACCTCTAACTTCTAATCTCTAATTTTCGTACCTTAGCTCCCAAATTAGTTTGTCTGGATATGGAAGTATGGATTATAGTGGCGACGGCGCAGGACCGTGCGATAGGGCGTGATGGCACTATGCCGTGGCGTCTGAGAGATGATTTGCGCCGATTTAAGGCGACTACGACGGGACACGCAGTCATTATGGGGCGACACACCTGGGACTCCATCGGCGCTCGTCCACTGCCCAACCGCTACAATATAGTGGTCTCTCGCACCTTGACCGAGGGCGATGCCGAGACGCACTATGTCGCCTCCACCCTAGAGCAGGCACTACAGCATTGCCAGCAGGCGGGCTACGAGCGCGCCTACATCATGGGAGGCGGGGTGCTCTACAAGAGTGGCCTACCCTTCGCTACGCACCTGAACTTGACACAGGTGGATACGGTCGTACCTGATGCTGACACACATTTTCCAGAGATCAACCTAGCGGAGTGGTCCAAGCTCGAGGAGACCCACTATCCAGCTGATGAGCGCAATGACTACCCCGTGACACAAACGCTATACAAACGAATCGCAACGGCTAAACGCTATGAGTAAACCTTCGATACCTAAGGGAACAAGAGACTTCGGTGCTGAGGAGATGCGCCGACGCAACTATATATTTGAGACGATACGCTCTGTCTTCGCGCTCTACGGCTTCGAGCAGATCGAGACGCCCGCTATGGAGCAGCTGACTACGCTCACGGGCAAGTATGGTGTAGAGGGAGACCGACTACTCTTTAAGATCCTCAACTCGGGCGACTATAAGGCGGGGATTGACGCTGAGACCTTTACGGAGGAGTCTCCCGCAGCGTTGGCGGCTCGCCTTTGTGACCGTGGGCTACGCTACGATCTGACCGTACCCTTCGCTCGCTATGTGGTGATGCACCGCAACGAGCTAACCTTCCCCTTCAAGCGCTACCAGATGCAACCCGTATGGCGTGCCGACAGACCGCAGAAGGGTCGCTATCGCGAGTTTTACCAGTGCGATGCCGATGTCATCGGCACCGACTCGCTGATGCCAGAGGTGGACTTCGTCTATATGATCGACGAAGTCTTCCGTCGGCTTGACCTGCGTACCACACTACTACTCAACAACCGCAAGATACTAGCGGGGATTGCTGAGGTGATCAAAGCTTCTGACCGCCTAGCCCAGTTGACCATCTGTATGGATAAGCTGGACAAGACCTCTGTGGAAGCTGTCTTAGCGGACCTCGTCGAGAGTGGCTTTGAGCCCGACTCGCTAGAGCCCGTTCGCAAGGTGCTGACGCTAGAGGGGAGCAATCGTGACAAGGTGACAACGCTACGACAGCTACTCGCTGACTCCGAGATAGGACTCAAGGGGCTGGAAGAGCTGGAGTACGTCCTGGATCATGTCGACACGAGCGACCTGATGACGGAGCTAACCTTTTCGCCTTCGCTGGCACGTGGTCTGGACTACTACACAGGAGCTATCCTAGAGGTCAAGTCGCTCGATGCACCGATGGGTTCTATCTCTGGTGGCGGGCGCTACGACAATCTGACGGGCATCTTTGGGCTGGATGGCGTCTCAGGTGTCGGCATCTCTTTTGGCGCAGAGCGTATCTACGACATTATGCTTTCGCTGGGCAAGTTTGACACAGCGATGGCTCCCGAAGAGCGCATCATCATAGTCAACTTTGGCGAGGAGGAGCTACAGAAGCTACTCCCCATAGCACGTGAGCTACGCCAGGCGGGACTCCCGACGGAGGTCTACCCCTCAGCGGACAAGATGAAGAAGCAACTCTCCTATGCCAACAACCGAGGTTGTCGATACGTCATCATCGCTGGCAGTCAAGAGCTGAGCGAGGGCAAGGTCTCGATCAAGGATATGACCCTCGGCACGCAGCAGGAGTGTCCACTCGATGAGATCGTATCTCGCCTGAGGGAGTCGCTCTCCGCTGGTCATTAGAAGTCTCATCTCGAGATTGTTGCAAAAGTCAACAGTCTCACAATCTTGCAAGCAAGATTGTCCTGACTTTGCAGAAAGGATGAAGCGCAAGGCGCTGAGGGTGAGGTCTGAAGGGAGCATACCTCCGTATGTGACCGAAGCCGAATCCCGAAAGCAACACAGCGATTCGCCTTTATGCAACAGTCTCATCTCGTGAAGAATTGCTACCTTTGCAGGAGTAATTCTCATCTAAAGACAGAATATCCCCTATGCCACAAGACGAAGTAAGCTACGCACTAGGCCTAAGCATCGGTCAGAACTTCAAAGCGTCTGGAATCAAGGCGATCACCTCTGAGGACTTTATCGCAGGTCTCCAAGACGCTCTAGCTGAGCGTGAGCCACAGATGACCACCGAACGAGCTCGTGAGGTGATCAACCAACTGTTTATGCGCCTGCAGCAAGAGGAGTCAGAGCTCAACGCTGCTGCTGGCAAGGAGTACCAAGAGATCATGCGCCACAAGAGTGGCGTCGTGACACTCCCCAGCGGACTACAATACGAGATCATCAAGGAGGGCTCTGGAGCTAAGCCTAAGGCTACCGACAAGGTGCGCGTACACTACCACGGCACGCTCATCAATGGGATTGTCTTCGACAGCTCCGTAGAGCGTGGTGAGCCAGCTGAGTTCCCGCTCAATGCGGTCATCCCTGGCTGGACGGAGATCCTACAGCTGATGCCCGTGGGCAGTAAGTGGCGCGTCGTGATACCCTCTGAGCTAGCCTACGGTAGCCGTGGCGCTGGTGACGTGATCCGCCCCAATATGACGCTGATCTTCGAGATCGAGCTACTAGACATCGTATAGACACACTAAAGCTATGACACATCGCATCTTGACTATTGCGCTGACGCTGCTCGTAAGCGTAGGCGCACTCACAGCGGCTGAGCCTCCACGCCTGATTTCATCAGCTGATACTGCAGCCTATGCACTAGGCGTGGCTAATGGTGTAGGCTTTGCACAGAATCTCGCCCAGATGCCTGGCGACCCTATTAATAAGGAGTTGCTCTTAGCAGGCTTCACCGCAGCTTTTCTAGAGCAACCTGCAGCTATGACCAATGAGGAGGCGCAAGCTTTTCTCTCCAAATACTTCCAGCAGCTCCAAGAGCGCCAGATGCAGGAGACGAAGGAAAGGAACGAGGCATTCCTCAAGAGCAATGGCGAGCGTCCTGAGGTCAAAACGACCCAGAGCGGACTGCAATATGAGATCATCTCCGAGGGCAAGGGCCCCCGTCCTACGGTCGAGGATACGGTCCGTGTACACTACACGGGTACGCTCATCGATGGCACGAAGTTCGACAGCTCAATAGATCGAGGCGAGCCTACTAAGTTTGGGCTCCTACAAGTGATCCCAGGCTGGACTGAGGGACTATGCCTACTAGCTGAGGGTAGCAAAGCTAAGCTCTACATCCCAGCAGGTCTTGCCTACGGTGAGCGTGGAGCGGGAGGTATGATCCCGCCTTATGCGACGCTGATCTTCGAGATCGAGCTACTAGAAGTGATCAAGGGCGAACCTATTCCCCTCGCCACCCCCACAGACAAGTAGCCTGAATAATACATCGCAAACAAATATCTTAAATACAACTTACAATGAAGAAATCAATCCTTTCACTCCTCGCAGTGGTCGCAATGGTCTGTACCTTTGCTAGCTGTAACAAGACAGCTCAGAAGAGTGGCGCAAACAACGAGCTATCATCTATGACGGATAGTGTAGCTATGATCCAGGGCTATATGACTGGTCAGCAACTCGGTCAGCAGTTTATGATGATGGCTATGCAAGGTATGCCTGTAGATACCGTTGAGTTCCTCAAGGGCTTCAAGAAGGGTATCGCCGACACGACGAAATTCTCTTACTACGCAGGACAGATCCAGGGTGTGCAGACTGGCATGGGTCTTGCTAAGGAGGGTATCGATGCTAAGATCTTTGCAGAGTATCTAGAGTATGCTCTCAAGGGTGACACGACCAAGATGACAATGGATCAGGAGACCGCTTACAACTATATTCAGAACTACTATAGTAAGAAGCAAGAGATCGAGAATAAGGAGAAGTACGGCAAGAATATCGAGGAGGGCAAGAAGGCCATCGAGGACTTTGCCAAGCAAGACAATGTCATCACGACAGAGTCTGGTCTCGCTTACCGCTACGCTACGAAGGGTACGGGCAAGTCTCCTGTAGATGGTGACAAGGTAAAGGTAACCTACCGTGGTACGCTCGTCGACGGCACTGAGTTTGACAAAAGCGAGGAGCCTATCGAGTTCGGAGTCAACCAAGTTATCCCTGGCTGGACTGAGCTACTCAAGCTAATGAAGGAGGGCGACCAGGTGATCGCTTACATTCCTTACGACCTAGCTTACGGAGCCAACGGCAGTGGATCTACTATCGAGCCATTCTCCACGCTTATCTTCGACGTGACACTCCTAGAGGTGATCCCCGCAGAGAAGAAGTAATCAGCGCGACGCAGGGTCGCCACGCATGACGACCTCACAGGTTCATGCGTCTGACTAATCTGGACCTACACAGTATCTAGAGCTTGCACTCGTCGTGCTACTAGATCCTGTGTAGGTTTATTCTTAAGAATGGAGGGGCTTGTCAATAAGCTCGCTCCAGTATTACCACTCTGACGAAACGCACTCCACACCTGCTAAGGCTTATGTCTCACTTCGAGTCACATATAGAGCAGACCCTCGCCACGCTACGGGACGAGCAGGCTCTCCGTACGCTCACCCCTATTGAGCTTCTAGAGGATGGACGTTACACCTCCCTCGAAGATACGCAACAGCTACCGCTCATCAACCTCAACAGCAACGACTACCTAGCTCTCCACGACGCTACTTGTCACTTTGCGGGTGAAACCGATCTGACTGGCAACCTACAGAGGCTCTCGGCGAAGGATCTAGGCTCTACCTCTTCGCGCTTGCTCTCGGGAGATAGAGCGGTGATGCACCAGCTGGAGGCGCTCATCGCTGAGTCGCTACAGCACAAGGCTGCCTTGCTCTTTAACAGTGGTTACCACGCTAACGTCGGGATCCTGCCTGCTCTCAAGCTACCGGGTATGGTGGTGATAGCCGACAAGCTGATCCACGCCAGCATGATCGACGGGATACGGCTCTCGGGACTGCCCTTCGAACGCTTTCGCCACAACGACGTGACGAACCTCCAGCGTCTCATCGAGAAGCATCACAACGCCGAGAGTTGCCAGCATATCATCGTCATGGCCGAGAGTATCTACAGCATGGATGGCGATCTGGCTCCGCTACAAGCTCTCGTAGCGCTCAAAAAGCAATACCCCAAGGTAGCTCTCTATATAGACGAAGCGCACGCCATCGGAGTCCGTGGAGCCCATGGCTATGGCCTTTGCGAAGAGCTGGACTTACTTCCAGAGATTGATCTACTTGTCGGAACCTTTGGCAAGGCTCTCGGATCTATGGGAGCTTATGTTGCTTGCTCTGAGGCAGTACGTACTCTACTCATCACACGCTCACGAAGTCTCATCTACTCGACCATGCTACCCCCGCTCATCATTCAGTGGGTGCTGGCTGTCTGGCAAGCGCTCCCCACCCTCTCCCAGCGAAGAGCGCACCTAGCTACGCTGCAGCAACTGCTGACCGATGAGCTAGCTTCACTCCCAAAGCAACTCCTGCCCACGCCTCACAGCCATATCATACCACTCCTCTGCGGGAGTCGTGAGCGAGCTAGAGCCGTAGCGCAAGCCCTACACGAGGAGGGTTACTTCATCCGCCCCATCATGTCCCCGACCGTACCTGTCGGCTCCGAGCGTCTGAGGATCTCACTCACTGCTGGACTAACCTCGTCAGATGTCAAGCGGCTCTGCCAAGTCATCCTAACACACCTTGCCTAGAGCTTATGCAGTACACTTTTCAGAGAAACAGAGATCAGGCTTCCCCCCACCAACTCATTATATACTTCTGCGGATGGGGTATGACGCCCGCTACGACCTCACACCTGACCTTACCTGATCGGTGTGACTTACTCGCACTGTACGACTATCGCACCCTCGAGCTGAGCGACGGCCTCGCAGACTTACCCTGGGACTCCTACGAGACGGTCACCATCGTAGCTTGGTCACTAGGTGTCTGGGCTGCTGAGCAGGTCGTGCCACACTGGTCTATACTACCCAGTACACAGCGTCTGATAGCGGTCGGTGGCTCGCCCTATCCGATGCACGACCATTGGGGCATCCCGAGCCAAATATTCGTAGGGACACTGGAGGGGCTAACCGAAGAAAATCGTCAGCGCTTCAACCGCCGTATGTGTGGTGGCAAGCGATACAAGCAGCTCTACGACATCCTATCCGAGCGACCCACCACAGAGCTTCGCGACGAACTGCAAGCGGTCTACGACAGCTTGGCTACTCTTGAAGCGCCCGAGACAACACCCCACACTTGCTTAGCGTGGAGTCTGGCGATCATCGGAGAGCGTGATCAAATCTTCCCCGCAAAAAACCTCGCCACGCTATGGGAGGCGGTAAATGTCCCAACGCTACTACTCCCCGACGGCTACCACTACCTCTTCGACCTATGGCACTCGTGGAGTGAGCTATGGGAGTCCATAGAGTAACGCTAAAGAGGCCTACGATCCATACCTAACCCGATAAAGTATTATGACAGCATCTCTCGCCCATCAGTTCGACCGTGCAGCAGCGCATTACAACGAGGCTGCCGAGCCTCAGCGACTAGTGATCGATCGGCTCGTTCAGCTGCTTGAGGAGCATCTACCTAAGACGGAGCGCCACTTTGCTCACGCCTTCGAGATGGGGACGGGATCTGGTCTGCTGACGGAGCGTGTAGATCAGCTCCTCGAGGTCGACCATTGGACTCTTGCCGACCTATCCCCAGCACTTTTGGCGCAGGTTCCTAGACTGAGGGATTCGCACCCTGAGCTACGTGTGGGAGATGCTTCCGAGCTCTCTCTAGAGGGTCTTGGCATTGATCTCTTTATCTCCAGCAGTGCCATACAGTGGCTCGCCGACCCATGCGCCTACCTACAGCGCACGGTCCGAGAGCTCGCAACCGAGGCGACGGTAGCGGTCAGCACCTTCGGGTTAGACAACCTCCTCGAGCTACGACAGCTCACGGGACAAGGACTACACTACCCCTCGCTAGCTACATGGCACAGCACCCTGCAGGAGCTTGGCTACTCCTATGAGATCCACACGGAGCGACTCGTCATCCCTTTTGCCGATCCACTTGCTGTACTAGAGCATCTCCGCCATACAGGCACAGCGCAGCTACCCAATGCCCCCCAGCAGATACACACCCCAAGGCAGCTCAGAGACTTTACAAAAAAATATATTACTAACTTTGCAGATGAGTTGGGTCGAGTCACACTCACCTTCCATCCAGTTTATATCATCATCAACAAACATCCTATAGTATGAAACGAACTCTATCCCTATCCTCTCTGCTGATCGTACTAGGCTCGCTCTTAGTGCTTAGTAGCTGTAATCGCAACGATCAGAAGACGACGCTACAGCTCCATGGGCTCGGGGACAACCTGTCTGGTCTGACAGCTTACCTTTACGATGAGGCTGATCCTAAGACGCCGATCGACAGTATCGTCATCCACGACACCATCGCCAGCCTATCCCTAGACGACCTACAGAAAGGGTACCTCTACCTCCTCTCTTGCGAGGGTACGCCACTCAACGCTCAGTTTGTCTACGAGGAGACCTCGCTAGACTATAATCTCAACGATGGGCGCGTCAGCGGTTCTCCCGCCAACGATGCTTGCAACGCCTTCGAGCAAGACATTATGGTCATCATGCAGGCTGACTCCATCGACCAAGCTGCTGGTCAGGAGATCGTCCGTAAGTATGTTGCAGAGCAAAAGGACAACCCCCTCGTACTGCGTGCTATGCAGTATGCTATGTACCTCTTTGACGATCTCACGGAGTTTCAAAAGCCTCTAGAGGAGATGGGCGAAAACGTCAAGCGACTCCCCAGCTATACTACGCTAAGAGAGTTGATCCAAGGCATGATCAACACGAAAGCAGGCAAGACTTTTGTAGACTTTGCGGGCATCACCACAGAGGGTGAGCAGGTCAAGCTCTCAGACTACGTAGGTCAGGGGCAGTATGCGCTCGTTGACTTCTGGGCCTCTTGGTGTGGTCCTTGCCGTCGCGAGATCCCTACACTCATCCAGATGCACAAGAAGTACAAGGACAAGGGACTACTCGTCCTCGGCATCGGTGTATGGGAGGAGAGCCACGACACCCATCTACAAGCTGTCAAGGAACTCCAGATCCCCTACCCACAGATCTACGATGAGCAGAACAGCCACGCCACCTCACTGTACGGTATCATGGGCATTCCTCAGATTATGCTCATAGGACCAGACGGAGTCATCATGCAGCGCGATCTTCGCGGAGATCAGATCGATCAGATACTCAGTGAGATATACAAGTAGACAGCAATTTCTTATTCAAAAGAGTCCGATAAGACTTGCATATTAAGAAAATTGTCGTACCTTTGTGATCCGGGCGAGTGCCACACGGCCAGCTCCCTGTGAATCCCCCAGGGCTTGATCGCAGCAAGGGTAGCGGGTCGTAGCGGCGCGATGTGGATTGCTCGCCCTTTTGCCTCTTTAGCTCAGTTGGTAGAGCACGTGATTTGTAATCTCGGGGTCGTTGGTTCGAGTCCGACAAGAGGCTCTCTTCAAGACTAGTCTTAGAGACTATATCCACAGTTGACGAGCAGATTGCTAAGCTTAGCAGTCTGCTCGCTTTTTGTGTTCAGATCAAACGGATCTCAGGGGTAGCCAGCTGTAGGGGTCGCACGAAAGTGTCGAGTCGGATGGCGTCCGTCCCCGTCAAACGTTACAGTGTCCGTTGCGTCCAAGCGAAACGAGTAACAAGCGTAGGGACGCACGATCTGTGCGTCCGTTGCATCAAATCGAGAGGGCGTCCGTTACGTCAAAGGTTAGCGCGTCGGGGGGGGGTAAAGGAGACGGACGCACAGATCGTGCGTCCCTACAGAAGTCGTATCTTGTGCGTCCGTTGTGTTTCCTGACCTGCTGTGTTGAAGCCCTATCTTGTCCCCGTCTTGATCGGTGTGTGTCTCAGCATCTAGAGATGATGACGTAAAAAAGGTGGCGAGGACCTCACGTCGAGATCCTCGCCACCTTTTTTCTCTTTCGGATAGAGCTCTACTAGTTCACACGATAGAGTCCCTCCGTATGATAGCTCGAGAGCTTCTCACCAGCGCAGTAGCGCCTGCCACCAGAGCAACAGGCGCTACGCTCGGATCTTACTGCTTGACCACGAGTCGGTCAGCTCCTGCTACGCGCACCACGTAGGTACCAGCGGGATAGCTCGTGAGGTCTACCACAGCACTACCCATAGCATCTGTGCGGGCCGTACCGACGAGCGTTCCCGTCATATCGTAGAGCAGGATGTCACTGTCAGCGACTGCACCTGCCACGTTGAGTAGCTCCTGCGTCGGATTCGGATAGAGCTGTATGGCGAGCTCATCGATGGTAGCGACAGCGAGGTTGTCCTCCTCAACTATCTTACCAAAGATACTCCACCCCTTAGCCTTGCTGTAAGCCTCCTTAGCGCCCTTCTGTACATGGAGCGTAGCCTCCTCGGGACTATAAATATCCCCAAAGGTCGCCTCGTTGATGACAGGAGGCTCTACACTATAAGCGTAGACATTGCTGATAATCTGACAGCCAGTGAACGTGTTAGCCTCTATCGAGCAATCTGCTGGGATATGCACCTCCTTGAGTGCTGAAGCTAGCCCGAAGGCTGCCTTGCCAAATGAAGTACAGCTAGGCATATAGGGAACCGTCTCTAGCGAACGATCATAGTAAAATGCTGAGTCGCCGACCGAGACAACCTGAGGTGTGACCCCCTCTGCCCATGCGAAAGACTTCATAGTGGCATTATAAGCAAGCGCCATCGCATCGATGCGCTCTAGCGATGCAGGGAGCATCAGCTCCTTGATCCTAGGATTGTAAGCGAGGGCAAGACGCGTGATCTCCTTGAGTCCATCTGATAGAGCTAACTGACCCTCTATCCCGATCGTTTGACTACCTATAGGTAGGTAGAGTAGCTTCGAGCCATCTGCCGTGTAGAGGATACCCTCGACACTCTTGAGCGCCGTATTGCCCGTGGCGACCTCAACAGCCTGCAAGTGCATAGGAGTCAAGAAGGCTCCAGGCTGTATCGAAGAGACCTTAGCCCCTAGAGTATAGCTGTCAGCCTTAAGACCTGCTGGGTAGGCGATGAGCTTCGTCTGATCTTTGCTGTAGAGGACTCCCTCTATCGTTGAGAACGACTCATTAGCCTCTGGCACGACAAACTTCGTCATAGCCGTGCAGAAGAGGAATGCACGATCACCGATGCCCTTGACCTTACTATTGAGCGTCAGCGAAGTCATCTGATTAGCACCCTCGAAGGCTAGCGGAGCGATATAAGTAACCTCATCAGGTAGGACTGCATCACCCTCAGCCTGCCACTTGTAGAGTACACCATCGACGATCTCAGGCTTATTATCTGCGCTAGAAGATGGACTACAGACCATATTCACCTCGACATCCTCCTTGAGGCTCTCGATCGTATAGGTCAGCTCACGGTAGTTAGGCACCGTCTCACGATTGACCTGCCACTCATCGACGGCGTAGCCCTCAGCAGGGTGTGCCGTAAAGACAAGCTTGCTACCAGCCTTGACGGACTGACCCGTCTCGATCGGCTCACCATCAGCAGTAGCGGTAAGCGTGCCAGTCTTCTCGTTGAAAGAGGCAAACTTCACTCTAAAGTGTCCCTCGATACGGTCAAAGTCTACCTGTATCTCTCGTGAATCGGGGGCTTCGCAACGATAGGTGGACTTACCATTCTGTCCAGCTATTGGCTCAAAGTCGCCACCTATCTCAATCTGCTCGAACCAGTCTCCGATGCGGTAGCCCTCCTTAGGAGTAGCAGTAAAATTCAGCATCGTACCTGTAGGCACACGATCGCCAGACTTCACCTCTGTACCATCATCTAGAGCGCAGGTCAGTGTACCCATCTGAAGGTCACGGCTATGGAAGTAAACGTCAGCACCCTCTGGACGAGCCTCAAAGGTTACCTCGACATTTAGATTACTAGTTAGATCCTTGACCTCATAGATTTGAGGGAACTTCGGATCACCCTCTACGGTCACGACATCTCCATTGACACGCCACTCCTTGATCTGCTGCTCAGCCCGGGGGATCGCCTTAAAGCTAACAGGGGAGTGCTCTAGGAGCATATCACCATCATTGACATCCTGAGCTCCAGTCGTCCAGGCCTCTAGCTGACCATCTCCTGTGAAGCTGAAATTTACCTTATAGCGTTGCTGTGTCCCTGAGGGAGTACCGACGACGATCTCGCACTTCTTTAGCTTCTGCGCTAGCTCCGTCTTGATCTCCTCGCTAGCGACATAAACAGTTGTCGTCTCCTTGTCAGGCCAGAGCGACTCTAGACCAGAGATCGAATTGCTCAGGTGCAGGTCTACGACACGTAGCGAGCCCACCCCGCTAAAAGATAGATAATGCCACTTGATACGCTCCAAGCGTGGCAGATAAAGCTCGGTGAGCTTAGTGCAGTTGACAAAAGCACCCTCACCTATCTCCTGAGCGTAAGGTAGCTCTAGGCGCTCCAAAGCTCCACAGCCATAGATAGCGTTGTCGCCGATAGCCTTGCATTCCTCGCCAAGAGTCACCTTCTGGACACCTCCTGCCAGTACACGTAGCACACCATCAGCACGAGAGATGAGCGCCCCCTCGGCTGCGAGGTAGTTAGCGCAACCCTCCTCGAGCGTTAGCGAGGTGAGGCTGGTACTGTTTTGAAAGGGGTTGCCCACGATAGACTCGAGCGACTTGCCCAGTGAGAGTGATGTCAGCGCATTCGCATTCTCAAAGGCCTTCTCTCCTATCGTTTTGATCATCGGTAGATCTAGTGCTTCCAGAGCTGTACAACCCTCGAAGCTGTGGCTTCCCACGCTCTCTAGCTTAGGAGCCTTGATGGTCTTGAGACCCGTGCAGCCCCTGAAGGCGTTGTCACCGATCTTTGTCACTCCGTTGAGATCTACGCTGGTGATATAGGTATTGCTGACAGGGTCTGAAGAGCCCCATCCGTCAGGATCATCCTCTCCAGGCGTGTAGAAGCAGTTTTCCGCTATCTCCGTCACCCCGTCAGGGATCCGGATAGCTCCAGTTGCATCACCCCAAGAGAGTAATACGCCATTCGTCACATCCTGTGCGACGAGAGCCGTCGCTGAGAGGACGAGGAGGAGTAGTAAGTTTGTTATTCGATTCATAAAGTAATCTGTTATTGATACATTTCGTAGTAGTACACATCAGTGCATTGAGGCACCGCATATACGGCGCTCTCTAGTATAAGTGTTGGTCGGATCTAGTCCTAATCTCTGTCAATCCGACCAAGATAGCATCACAAAGGTACAGAAAAATAGTCATGAACAAGCCACACACAAGCACCGATGTCTCACTATTAGAGGACGTTAACTTACACTTCTGTATCTTTATAGATAAACTCTTCTGATAACGATACGGAGGAAATTAAGAATCTCCACGTGGATAATTAAGATTCTTCACCGAGAAAATAAAAATTCTCCACGTAGGAGAGAAACATTTGCTCCGAAGTTTCATTTGATTCCTCCGAAGTTTTATTTCTCGCCCACGTGGAGAATTATCTTTTTCCACGTGGCGATTTTGGATTTTCCACGTGGAGAAGTGGCTGGCGCTTGGCTGTTAGCTGTTGGCTAGAGACACTAGTGGCACTAGTCCTCCTAGTAACACTAGAAGAGCCCCCTCTAATTTCTAACCTCTAAAATCTAATCTCTTTTTCGTACCTTTGGCAGGACAATGAGCTTTTTACTAGATATGCATACACCTCACAGCTCTTCACTTAGATGGTTGATACTCTTGATGATACTCGTGCCTAGCTACGTAGCGGGGTCTGACGTCTCTCTGTGGGATATACCACCCACGGGACACCGTGTGACGGTCGTACCCACCTCAGCTGAGCGACAGCAGATCAGTCAGCTCTACCAGCAGATGGGACTAGAGGGGAGACTCTCGTTTGAGGCCTTCAGCCTAGGTGTGCGGGGGTACAATCAGATCTCAAACAAGCATCGCTCACGGCTCACCATTGTGGACTTCTCCAAACCCTCGACACAGGAGCGTATGTTTGTCATTGATATGGAGCAGGGTAAGCTACTCTATGCTACGCTCTGCGCGCACGGACGTGGCAGCGGGGAGAACTATGCCACCTCTTTTTCCAACCAACCTAACTCACATCAGAGCTCACTGGGCTTCTACCTAACCAATGAGACTTACAGTGGGAGCAACGGCTACTCGCTACGTCTCGATGGGCTAGAGCGTGGATACAATGATCAGGCGCGGGCTCGCGCTATCGTCGTACATGGCGCTGCCTATGTCAATGATCAGATCATACGACAAGGTCGTCTCGGGCGTAGCTACGGTTGCCCTGCAGTGCCTCGTGCGCTGGCGCGTCCGATCATCGATGCCATCAAGGGGGGCAGCGTCCTATACATCTATGCCAATCGTCCCGACTATCTCGCCCAGAGTATGGTGCCACGCTCCGAGATGGAGCCTACCATCGCCGATCAGGATAGTCGCACGCAGCTGGTTAACTAACCTAAAGTGGTCATCTGACGATAAGCCTCTATATAATAGTCGTAGTAGTGTGCCCATAGCGCATGAGAGGCGGTCTTCCGAGCTTGCGTGTAATACGACTTCGGGAGCCGTTTTGCAGTTTTCTCTAGGATCGTCGCTAGAGCATTCGTCACAGACGCATCGTCGTAATCACGACGCGGGATAACCTGCACACCATGACACAGGCTCTCCGTAGCGGACTCGCCATAGAGCTCGAGGATCGCCTGACCGAAGCCAGACAAGTCGGTCGTCACTGTCGGCACGCCATAGGCGATACTCTCCAGTGGCGTGTAGCCCCACGGCTCATAGTAAGAGGGGAAGAGCGTCAAGTCAAGAGCACTCAACAGATCATAATAAGGGAGGTCTAGGATACCATCGTGACCATCGAGGTAGGTGGGCACGAAGATCGGATAGATGCGGTGCGCTGTCGCACCACTGCGGAGTAGCTCCCCCAGACGATGAGCGAGGGCATCCTCCCGCAGGTTGTGTAGCCAGTGCGTTAAGTAAGGATACTGCAGCGGGGCTTTGCTAGTCTCTAGGTCAGTATGACTGAGCTGGTAAGCAAGATCAGCTCTAGGCTCAGCAACCCACGCAGGGATGAAGAAGTAAAGGATCAGGTCAGACGACAGCTTAGCCTGCTGCTGGAGGAGGCTCTCGAGAGAGGAGGCAATGAGGTCGATCCCTTTATTGCGATACTCGTAGCGTCCTGAGGTAGCGACTAGCGTCGTGCTCTCAGGGTCAAAGCTCTTGCCATAGAGTGCGCTGGCAACGTTTAGTAATCGCTGGCGAGCCTTTGACTTGAGTCGGCTTGTAGCCAATGCGTGGAAGCCATTGGGCAAGACCACTGGCGTACGCTCCAAGAGCTGTGTACACTCCAGAGCGGTCACCCCGCTGACCGTCGCAAAGATAGTCGCGGTATGGGCAGCTGCCTTCTCTAGCGCATGCTTTGCCTCGACATTCAGTTCGCTCGCCATCTGGTCTCCGTAGTAGCCCGTGAAGTAGCGGTAAAGATCCTTGCCATTGCTACAGATAGAGCGGCCCACGGTTGTGGCGTGGGTGATAAAGAGCGAGCGCAGGTCAGGTTGCTGCAGGTGATGATAGAGCAAGCCCATACCGGTGATCCACTCATTATAAATAGCTATCGGCTGACTACTAGGCGGAGCGAGCTGCGGTGTCACAGCGAGCAGTGTCGCTGCTGCAGCAACAGCAAAGAGACAGGAGTCATCGTAATCGCCATAGCCAAGGTCGGACTGGATGCCGTACTGCTGCCACATAAGGTAGTAGAGCTGATCACGGACTGTGGCGAGTGGCTTATAGTCTACGAGGATCGTTTGCGCTTCACCCCCAGGCGTGATCCAGTAGCCCTGCGTGATCGGCAGCTCCACCCCTAGTAGCGAGATATGACTCGGCAAGGTGATGCAAAAGGTCTCCGCACGAAAGTCTACCATCTCCTCCATCGGTCGCAGACGAGGCCCTACAAAAAGAACCTGCTCCGCCCCGTGGCGATGCATCATCTCGCCCGCCCGTGACGAGAGGACGGTGTAGATGCCGCCCACCTTATTGGCGACTTCCCACGACACCTCTGTAATAAAGTATGTGTCAATCATTGCTTGCTGTGCGCTCTTCTAATGTAATCAACAGGTCATACGCTACACGACGACAGTGCATCGGTAGCTCTTCGGTGGAAACATACAGCTCTAGCGCCTCCATCAGTTTCTCTGGCAAAGGCTTGTCGGGCTGTCGCTTCGTATAGTTTGCGATGGTGAGGAGCGCCACGTAAAGCTTCGACTCATCAGTAGCGTTGCTTAAGACCACTACCTCCGCCCAGCGAATGGCCAGTGGTACGTACGCTAGGAGGTTAAAGGCTAGTTGCTCTTGCAGCTCCACATTGGTAACCTTCTCTAGAAAAGCCTCTACGTCTTGCTCCGTAAGCTCCTCACGGGGGAAGAGCATCGTGGAGAGGATCAGCAGCTCCCGCACGGCACTCTCTCTAAGCGCCTCTGCAAGCTCTCGTGAGGGCTGGTACTGCGCAGCAAGCTCTAGGAGGTAGCCTCGTGTCCAGCCCCAGTTATAGCGGTAATCCAGTCCTGACGCCCGCATCGACTGCGCCACAGAGCCGTCCATACGTGTGCGGAGTGCAGCACGTATGGAGGCAAGCTGTGAGGCGATCGTCTCGTCGTCTATCGAGTTAGGCACGTGAGATCAGCTCTGCGATGAGACCACCCATACGCTTGGAGGCGGCATTGGCGGCAGCGACCACCTCGTCGCCATCGTTCGTGTAGTCTCCCTCGAAGTGCCACCCCTCGTTGGTGATGACCGACATACCAAAGACGCGGATACCCGCATGGCGAGCCACAATCACCTCTGGCGTCGTGCTCATACCGACAGCATCAGCGCCGACCGTCTGCCAATACTTATACTCTGCGGGGGTCTCATAGGAGGGTCCCGTGAGGCTTACGTAGACACCCTTTTGGAGTGCTAGCTTTTGCTCCTGAGCGATGGTCTCAGCGAGAGCGATCAGTTCACGATCATAGGCACGTGTCATATCGGGGAAGCGGACACCAAAGTTCTCATCATTAGGACCAATGAGCGGGTTGGGCAGCATATTGATATGATCCCTAATGATCATCAGGTCACCTACGTGGAAGTTCGAGTTGATACCGCCCGCAGCATTGGAGACGATCAGAATCTCGATGCCGAGGAGCTTCATCACCCGCACTGGCAGTGTGACCACCTCCATCGGGTAGCCCTCATAGTAGTGGAAGCGTCCCTGCATCGCCACCACGGGGACACCGCCCAGCGTACCAGAGATAAAGTTGCCCTTGTGACCGATAGCGGTCGAGTGTGCGAAGTTGGGGATCTCGCTATATGGTATAACGATCGGGTCAGCGATCTCGTCGGCTAGTCCGCCTAGACCGCTACCTAGTATGATGCCCACGCGGGGCTGTGCCGATATTTTGCTCTTGATATAGTCGGCTGCTTGCTGATATTTTTGAAAGTCCATAATGTAGTGTATTGCTTTTGGTAGTGAAAAGAGAAATTATCCCTTACGATGTAGTAGATCGTGAGCCGTGCGACGTGCCATCTCGATGATGCGCTCCATACCAACGATCTCACGGTCACGCATGAGGATAGCACCGTCCACGATGGTCGTCGAGACGATCGTCGAGGAGCCTGCATAGACGAGGTTCGAAGTAAGATTGTGGCAAGGCACCATGCTCGGAGCCTTGAGATCTATGAGACAAAGGTCGGCCAGATAGCCCTCCTCGATGCGTCCGCCCTTGAGTCCCAGCATAGCGTAGCCCACCTCCGTCGCCGAGCGGTAGATGTCGGTCGCACAGACCGCTGTCGGGTCGTAGCGCCACACCTTGCCCAGGAGCGAAGCCATACGCATAGCGATGTACATGTCTAGGTCGTTGCTTGAGGAGCATCCATCGGTACCGATAGCCACAGGGATACCCCGCTCCTTCATATCCTCATAGCGGAAGCGCCCCCCACTAGCCAGCTTCATATTGCTCGCAGGGTTGTGAACTAACGTACATCCGTGACGTGATAAGATGTCTAGCTCCTCATCGTCCAGCCATAAGCTGTGCGCCATAATGCAGCGTGACGAGAGCGCATCGATCTGCTCTAGGTAGCGAACAGGCGTCGTGCCATGCTCGGCGATGCAATCCTTCACCTCACGCTCTGTCTCGGAGAGATGCAGGTGAATGGGGATCTCATGCTCCTCGGCAAACTCCTTGGCAAAGTGCAGCTGATCGCCCGAAACGGTGTAGATAGCGTGTGGCCCCACACTCCATCCGATCCGCTCAGGCAGCTCTGCAAAGAGCTGCTCATAGCGGTAGCAATTGTCCCGATCTAGCTGCGCCCGCTCCGCATCGCCACGGTCGAAGAGCGTATAGCTCAGGTTCGCTCTTATGCCAGTCTCCAGCACCGCACGAGCGGTCGCCTCAGGCGCTGTGTACATATCGAGGAAGCAGGTCGTACCGCTCTGGATCATCTCCACACAGCCGAGCAAAGCTCCGACATAGATGTCCTCCTCAGTCATATGTGCCTCCACTGGCCAGATGTAATCCTCCAGCCAAGTCTGCAACGGCAAGTCATCGCCATACCCTCTGAAGAGCGTCATAGCACAGTGTGTGTGTCCATTGCAGAGTCCTGGCACGACCGCCTTGTCACGGCCATCGAGGATGATCGTATCTTCATCGATCGGGAGCAAGTCCGTACCGATCTTGTCGATACGGTTGTCCACGATCAGGAGGTCTTGCGTCGCTCCTCCGATGAGCGACTCTTTAATTAGTATACTACTCATGCCAGCTTAGTTAAATAGTCGGTAAAACTCAGCTACCGCCTCGACACCTTTGCGGAAGACACCTACCGAAAAACTCTCATTGGGCGAGTGGATCGCATCCTCCTCTAGTCCAAAGCCCATCAATACCGTCTTGAGTCCGAGGATCTCCTCAAAAGCGGCAATGATCGGGATGCTACCACCACTACGGATCGCTAGCGGAGCCACCCCATAGGCCTTCTCGACCGCCTGAGCAGCTGCTTGGTAAGCGGGTAGGTCTAGCGGACAGTAGTAGCCAGCACCACCATGCATCGGTGTCACCTTCACATGGACAGACTTAGGCGCTATCTGCTCGATATACTCTTTCATCAGGCGAGAGATCTCCTCGTGATCCTGATTAGCCACCAGACGACAGGAGAGCTTGGCATAAGCCTTGGAGGGTAGCACCGTCTTGGCACCTTCACCCTGATAACCGCCCCAGATACCACACACGTCAAAGGAGGGACGACAGCTATTGCGCTCTAGCGTGATGTAACCCTCCTCGCCCTGCGTCTCTCGAATATCCAGCGCACGGCAGTAAGCCTCCTCGGAGAAGGGCGCCTTGCGAATCATCGCACGCTCCTCGTCGGAGAGTGGCAGCACCTTATCATAGAAGCCTGGCACCGTGATACGCCCCTTGTCATCTACGATCTGAGCAATGATCTTGCACAGCTCATTGATCGGATTGGCGACAGCACCTCCGAAGTGACCTGAGTGCAGATCTCTATTGGGGCCCGTCACCTCCACCTGCCAGTAGGCGAGACCACGCAGCCCCGCCGTGATGCTCGGGATCTCCTCGCTCAGCATTGTCGTGTCAGAGACCAGGATCACGTCAGCTGCTAGCAGATCCTTATGCTCACGGCAGAAAGGCGACAAGCTCCCTGAGCCGATCTCCTCCTCACCCTCGAAGATAAACTTCACATTGACCCCAACCAAGCCTAGGGCCTTAGCGGTCTCAAAGCCTTTGAGCTGGATCATAATTTGTCCCTTATCGTCGTTGGCGCCACGAGCGTAGATGCGTCCATCACGTATCTCAGGCTCGAACGGCTGGCTCTCCCATAGCTCCAGAGGCTCTACGGGCATCACATCGTAGTGACCGTAGACGAGGATGGTCTTCGTTGCTCCTGGCTGCTTATAGTGTCCGAAGACGATGGGATTACCCTCCGAGGGCATCACCTCCGCCTCCTGTACGCCTAGTGAGAGCAGGTGATCACGCAGATACTCGGCGGCACGCTGCATGTCAGCTTTGTGCTCGCTCTGTGCGCTGATCGATGGAATACGCACGAGACCATATAGATCCTCGTGAAAGCGGCTCTCGTGCTCCGCTATATACTCTTTGATATTTGCCATAGTAATGTTTTCTTGACTTTCGATTGCTCCGTAAAGATACAAAAAAGCTCCTAACCCTCCACTTCGTATGGTAAGATCTTTGCACAGGCCATTCTCTCTATTTTACTACCTTTGCGTATATCATCTAGGCTCTACGACTATGCAGCACTTGACTATAAAGGCCCTACTCTTACAGCTCCTCCTACTCCTAGGAGCAACCTATACTATGGCGCAGGTGCGCGCCATCACGAGCAACGGCGATGAGGTGATGCTCTACCCCAACGGCACGTGGGAGTATATCAGCAGACAGCCCAACCCATATGACTATCAGGAGCCCCCGACAGCTGTCGGAGCAGACATCTCAGGTCGGCATATCGGCATCATAGTGCGCAGGCAGATGCTTTTCGTACTCCGTGATGGGATACTAGAGGATGTAATCATCTATGACTCAAAAGGTCAGCCCGCCTACTCCTATCGCGAGGGGATCTATCAGCTTCCCTATGGGTGGCAAGTGAAGTACGAACCCTTCTCCGAACGCATAATACAATTCGGTCCCTACCAGTTTAAATACCAGCTTCTCTCGGAGCGACTGGAGCGTGTCGGTACCTGCGAGATAGAGTACGAAATGCTTTCCGACCGTGTCAGACGGATCGGAGGGTACGAAATCCGCTACAACACCTTCTCTAACCTCATCAAAGGTGTGGGCAATATAGAGATCCTGTATGACGCCTTCAATGAGCGAGTGACAGGCCTTCGTGGGCAAAACCCCAACCTCGAGATCTACTTCATGCGTCAGGGCAAGAGGCGACCACTCCCTATGCTGTAGCGTTTCGTAGAGATACGTAATCTGAGCGTTTCGCTCTCGATATTACACACAAGTGACTAGCCACGATCGTATGGATCACATCATGCTGACCGAAGAGCTACAGCGGACGCTGGAGGCCTTTATGGAGTACCTACGACTAGAGCGAAACGCCTCCCCGCTCACACTCACCACCTACCGCCCCGCCATCGTCTCCTATATGGAGTGTGCCCTAGAGCTGGCAAGCGATGAGTGGCAGCCCAGTGATGCCGATCGTGACCTCGTACGCAATTGGATCATGCAGCAGATGGACGACGAGCTGACTAGTACGACAGTCAATAAGAATCTGAGCGCCGTCAAGTCCTTCTACAAGTATCTTCAGCTACGAGGTCTGATCGACAATAATCCGACCCGCTATTTGCGAGGCCCCAAGCGTGAGCACACACTCCCCTCCTTCCTCACACAAGCTCAGGTCGAGGAAGCTCTCGAAACAATATCGCCCGACCCCGAGGACTTTCTCGCAGTACGCAATCGACTCATCATAGAGACTATCTATCAGACGGGACTGCGCCGTGCTGAAGTGGCTAGCATAGAGACGCAGCAAGTCGACCTGAACTCTATGTCGCTACGTGTGGTAGGTAAGGGGCGCAAGGAGCGTATAATCCCCTTCGGAGAGACTCTCAAGGAGCAAATGAGAAATTATCTCACATTAAAGGAGCGAAAAGTGGGTCAGTCTCGTTATTTTTTTGTTACTTTGAAGTGCAGACCGCTCTCAGGAGCTGACGTCTATCAAGTGGTACACAAAGCACTCGATGTAGTGCCAGGATTGCCCCGCAGAGGAGCGCACACGCTGAGACACTCCTTTGCTACTGAGATGCTCAATGCTGGAGCTCCGATCACCTCCATCAAAGAGCTACTAGGGCACAGCAACTTAGAGACGACCACACGATACACTCACACCTCCTTCGAGCAGCTCAAACAATTGTATCACGCTCACCCTAGAGCACAAAGTCAAGTATCACCTATGATTAACGTACACATCCAGTCTCTACAGTTTGATGCCAGTGAGGCTCTACAAGAATTTGCAAAAAAGAAGATCGATCGTCTCGCACGTTTCGACGACACTATTAGCAAGGCTGAGGTCACCCTGCGACTAGACAAGTCGAACGCTACCCAAGGTAAGATTGCTGCCATCCGCCTCATAGTGCCAGGATATGATCACTACGCTGAGAAGGGAGCTGCTTCCTTTGAAGAGGCTATCGATGAAACCATCGATGCGCTCAAGCGTCAGATAGATCGCGCTAAAGCAAATAAGTAGTTTTAATACATAGTAGATAGTGAGTAGCGGGTCGTCGCTAGCGACCAGACTTGACCCAAACCTAGTGAAAAGCCCCTCTATCCACTATCTACTACGCATCGCCACACGCTTGATATGCACTTTTTGAAAAGAAAGTCGCCCGAAAGTTTTGGTGTTTCCAAAATAGTTCGTACATTTGCACTCAGTTTGTGACGCCATTCATCTTTCTCAAGTCTAAAAAGTGACTCGGTGAAACAGACAAAATCGCAATCGGGCAGTTACCAGAGTGGCCAAATGGAGCTGACTGTAACTCAGCTGGCGCAAGCCTACGGTGGTTCGAATCCATCACTGCCCACAGACAATATGCCTATGTAGCTCAGTGGTAGAGCACTTCCTTGGTAAGGAAGAGGTCCCGGGTTCAAATCCCGGCATCGGCTCTAGACATGGCAGCACCTAAGACACAGATCGATGAGACTGTGGAGGGTGGTTAGCCTTTGCAACGAACAAGATTAAGACAAACATAAGAACAAGGTTATGGCTAAAGAACATTTTCAAAGGACGAAACCACACGTCAACATCGGTACCATCGGTCACGTAGATCACGGTAAGACTACACTCACCGCAGCAATCACCAAGGTACTATCTGACGCAGGCTTCACAGAGGCTCGCTCATTTGACTCTATCGACAACGCACCTGAGGAGAAGGAGCGTGGTATCACCATCAACTCTTCACACGTTGAGTACGAGACAGCTAATCGTCACTACGCACACGTAGACTGCCCGGGCCACGCTGACTATGTCAAGAACATGGTTACTGGTGCTGCTCAGATGGACGGTGCTATCATCGTAGTAGCTGCTACTGATGGTCCTATGCCTCAGACACGTGAGCACATCCTACTAGCACGTCAGGTCAACGTACCTCGTCTAGTTGTCTTTATGAACAAGTGCGACCTTGTTGATGACGAGGAGATGCTCGAGCTCGTAGAGATGGATATGCGTGAGCTTCTGAGCTTCTACAACTTCGATGGAGACAACACTCCTATCATCCGTGGCTCTGCTCTAGGTGCGCTCAATGGTGAGCCACAGTGGGTAGAGAAGGTGCTGGAGCTTATGGAGGCTGTAGATACTTGGATCCCACTACCTGAGCGTGATATCGACAAGCCTTTCCTAATGCCTGTAGAGGACGTATTCTCTATCACAGGTCGTGGTACTGTCGCTACGGGTCGTATCGAGACTGGTGTCGTTAAGGTCAACGACGAGGTTCAGATCATCGGTCTAGGCGCTGAGGGTAAGAAGAGCGTCGTAACAGGCGTGGAAATGTTCCGCAAGATCCTTGATGAGGGTGAGGCTGGTGATAACGTAGGTCTCCTACTCCGTGGTATCGACAAGGACGAGATCAAGCGCGGTATGGTTCTAGCACACCCAGGACAGGTTAAGCCTCACGATCACTTCAAGGCTGAGGTCTATATCCTGAAGAAGGAAGAGGGTGGTCGTCACACGCCATTCCACAACAAGTACCGTCCTCAGTTCTACATCCGTACGCTAGACGTAACGGGCGAGATTACTCTCCCAGAGGGTGTAGAGATGGTTATGCCTGGTGATAACGTCACCATCGATGTTAAGCTCATCTCTCCAGTAGCTTGTAGCGTAGGTCTACGCTTTGCTATCCGTGAGGGTGGTCGTACAGTCGGTGCTGGTCAGATCACAGCTCTAGAGGACTAATAACTCTCAGCTGACTTAGCCTGGGGCTCATCTAGAGTCCACCCTAAGGCTAGACAGCAACCTTACTTCTCCCAACTCCCTCCCCCACTAAACATAGACTCGCTCCCATTGGAGCAATGCTCATAGTGGGAGGGGGAGTTACGAGGAGTTTTTCACCTCCACAGTCATCATCTCTAGCAGATCGTCCTGCTTGTCAGGACTCATACACGGCACAAGACTACCCCTACGCTAATTAGGCAGTCAGACGTGTACGAGATGATGCTAACATACGGGTTTAGCTCAGTTGGTAGAGCACAGGTCTCCAAAACCTGGTGTCGGGAGTTCGAGCCTCTCAACCCGTGCAAACTATAAGATGCTCTTATGAACTTTTTCAAGCGTATAGGTACCTACACCAAGAACTGCTATAATGAGTTGGTACACAAAGTTAGCTGGCCCACTCGTAACGAACTGATCAATAGCACAGTGGTCGTTATGATCGCTTCGGTGATTATTGCCATCTTTGTTGCTGCCGTAGACTTTGTTTTCCAGCAGCTCATGCAGTTTGTGTATGGTCTAGTATAGATTGTACACCTAGTATAGAGCATTGATATATAGCCTCAGTAGATAGACAGAGTCTAGAAGCGAGCATGCGACACAAGCTCAGCGACCTCTAGACAGGGCTTTGAAGCTCCCGTAGCGATATCGCTTATCTACATCTTAGTAAAGGCTTTACCAAGTAGTCACAAACGGATCAACCGTATTCTATCATCGAATCTAATCTAAACTAAAGACATGAGTCAAGATTCACAACCCATGAGATTTTACGTTCTTCGTGTCCTCAGCGGACAGGAAAAGAAAGTCTGTGAGTATATAGAAGCGGCTAAGTCCAATGGAACTTTAGGTTCGTACGTACGTCGTGTACTAGTACCCACCGAGCAGGTGGTCTCGCAGCGCAATGGCAAGAAGGTGGTCAAAGAGCGCCCCTATATGCCTGGCTATGTGCTGGTGGAGGCTGCACTCGTTGGAGACACCGAACACACGCTCTGTACGATACCTAATGTAATAGGTTTCTTGAACTCTCGTATGACTGATGGTCAGCTATCGCCCGAGCCCCTACGTACTCAAGAAGTACAGGATCTCTTGGGACAAGCAGATCGCGATGCTGAGGGCGCTGGACGCTTTGACGTCGAGTACAGCGTCGGCGAGTCTGTACGGATCATCGATGGCCCATTCTCAGACTTCTCAGCAACAATCGATGAGGTCAAGAGTGATAAGAGAAAGCTCAAGGTGATGGTGAAGATCTTCGGTAGGAAGACTCCACTGGAGCTTGATTACACACAGGTCGAGAAGGAATAGGAGATTGTTACGGATCGAGCATACCGACTCATAGTTGCTCACATAGGCGTAGTGCTAACTCCTCTCAGACAGCTTCGAGAAGTGGTCTAGCTTCCAACTTAAAGGCCCCTACTTGCGTCACGTGGATACTACCCTAAATGCAGTGATGACCTCCGTGTGTATCTGTTTACAATATAATCGAATAACAAAATGGCAAAAGAAGTTGCAGGGCAGCTTAAGCTGCAAATCAAAGGAGGGGCCGCTAACCCCTCGCCTCCTGTAGGCCCAGCACTTGGTGCTAAGGGTATCAACATCATGGAGTTTTGTAAGCAATTTAATGCCAGGACTCAGGATCGCGCTGGCAAGGTACTGCCAGTCGTGATAACCTACTATGCTGACAAGTCCTTTGACTTCATCGTCAAGACACCTCCCGTAGCTGTACAGCTGCTAGAGGCTAGTAAGGCTAAGGGTGGCTCAGCAGAACCCAACCGAATCAAAGTAGCTAAAGTCACTTGGGATCAAGTTAAGACTATAGCAGAAGATAAGATGTCTGACCTCAACTGCTTTACTGTCGAGTCGGCCATGAAGATGGTCGCTGGTACAGCTCGTAGTATGGGGATTAGTGTAACGGGTACGAAACCTGAGAATCTCTAATCGCAATCAACTGAAATGAGTAAACTAACAAAAAATCAGAAGATAGCAGCGAGTAAGGTCGAAGCAGGCAAGTCCTATTCACTAGATGAGGCTTCCAAGCTCCTGAAGGAGATCACCTTCACGAAGTTTGATGCTTCAGTAGACATAGACATTCGTCTGGGTGTCGATCCTCGCAAGGCTAATCAGATGGTGCGTGGCACTGTCTCACTGCCTCATGGTATCGGTAAGGAGGTACGTGTCCTAGCACTCTGTACTCCAGACAAGGAGGCAGAGGCGCAAGAGGCTGGGGCTGACTATGTCGGTCTCGATGAGTACATCAACAAAATCAAGTCTGGATGGACTGACATTGATGTGATCATCACTATGCCTAGCGTCATGGGCAAGATCGGAGCTTTGGGTCGTGTACTAGGACCGCGTGGTCTGATGCCTAACCCCAAGAGCGGTACCGTAACAAATGATCTCGGTGCTGCAATCAAGGAGGTAAAGGCTGGTAAGATCGACTTCAAGGTCGACAAGGCAGGTATCATACATACCTCAGTGGGTAAGATCTCTTTCGAGCCTAAGCAAATTAGAGAAAACGCTAAGGAGTTCATCGATACGGTGGTACGCCTGAAGCCGGCCTCTGCTAAGGGAACCTATATCAAGAGTATCTACCTCTCTACAACAATGAGTGCAGGGATCAAGGTCGATCCCAAGTCAGTCGTATCCGTAGTAGAATAACGTCTCACCAATTAAGAAACACGATTCTATGAAAAAGGAAACGAAGTCAACTGTCATCGAGCAGTTACACTCTTATATAGAGAGCTACCCCAACTTCTACTTGACCAACATTGAGGCACTCAATGCTGAGAAGACAAGCGAGCTACGTCGTCTCTGCAATAAGAGTGGCGTCAAGCTGGTCGTAGTCAAGAATACACTGATGCGTCGTGCCCTCAGCGAAATCGACTCTGTCGATTTCGCTGAGCTCTACGAGTCTCTCAAGGGCAACACGGCCGTCATGTTTTCAGAGGTTGCTAATGCTCCTGCTAAAGCGATCAAGGCTTTCCGCTCTGACAATAAGGAACTCGGACGTCCCGACTTAAAGGCTGCGTACGTTCAGGAGGGCTTTTACATCGGAGCTGACCAACTCGAGACTCTGGTCAACATCAAGAGTCGCGAGGAGCTCATTGCTGACATTGTAGCTATGCTGGAGGGACCAATCCAGGGCGTACTCGGGCAGCTTGATTCAGCAGCTGGCACTATCCATGGGGTCTTAGATACCCTAGCCGAGAGGCAATAAACATCTAAGAAATCACTTCAATCAGAAACAAACATAACATCAATACAGACATGGCAGATATAAAGGCTATTGCAGAGACTCTTGTTAATCTCACAGTAAAAGAAGTAAGCGAGCTCAAGGAGCTCCTCAAGGAGGAGTATGGTATCGAGCCAGCAGCTGCAGCTGTTGCTGTCGCTGGTCCTGCAGCTGGTGCTGCAGCAGAGGCTGAGGAGAAATCCTCTTTCGACGTATTCCTCAAGAGCTTTGGTGCTGCTAAGCTTGCAGTCGTTAAGGCTGTTAAGGAGCACGCTGGTCTTGGTCTCAAGGAGGCTAAGGAGCTAGTCGACGGTGCACCTACCAACATCAAGGAGGGTGTCGACAAGGCTACAGCTGAGGCTCTCAAGGCTGCACTTGAGGAGGCTGGTGCTGAGGTTGAACTAAAGTAAACCCGCTTGACACCTGTCTGACACAGGTCATATTGGTTAAGGATTCCCCCCTTGATACGTATGGGGGGAGTTCTTAGCCTTTTCGCATCTTTTGCTCTCTGGAGGCACCACTCACGGACGAAGCTGTCACAAGGCTATGTGACACTTTCTATACGTTGAGGAGGTGTCTTGGGTTGTCAGATAGGTTTAGACACAAGTCTCTAGAGCTAGACACCTATAGCTCTAACTCTCGAGTAGTAGCTCACAGCTCTTAGTGAGTACCTGCTCCCCCCGTCTCTCCCTGTGAGAGCAGCTCCTCTCCCCTACAATTACCATTTCTCTCTGAAGCATACGATGGCATCCAAACCAACTAATACTAGAAAGAGCTTCGCATCTATTGCTCATCCAATGGAGTACCCTGACTTCTTGGAGGTGCAGCTCAAATCTTTTCAGGACTTCTTTCAGCTCAATACTCCTGCCGAGAGTAGAAAGAAAGAGGGATTATTTAAAGTCTTCTCTGAGAACTTCCCCATCGAAGACACTCGCAACAACTTCAAGCTTCTATTTGAAGACTACTTCGTCGATCCTCCTAAGTATTCGATAGAGGAGTGCTTGCGTCGTGGCTTGACCTATAGTGTCCCCTTGAGGGCTAAGCTCAAGCTCACCTGCGAAGACCCCGAGCACGAAGACTTTGAGTCCACCGTACAGGACGTCTTCCTAGGTTCTATCCCCTATATGACACCTGCGGGGACCTTTGTCATCAATGGTGCAGAGAGAGTAGTCGTATCTCAGCTACACCGCTCACCAGGAGTCTTCTTTGGATCCAGCTTGCACAACAACGGGACGAGACTATACTCGGCTCGTATTATCCCATTCAAGGGTTCTTGGATTGAGTTTGCTACCGATACGAACAACGAACTCTACGCTTACATCGATCGTAAGAAGAAGCTCCCCATCACGACCCTCCTACGTGCCATCGGCTATGAGACGGATAAAGACATCCTCGACCTCTTTGGCATCGCTGAGGAGATCCCGGTCACGTTAGAGTCGCTACAAGCTAACTATGGACGACAGTTAGCGGCCTCCGTCATACTGAAGTATTACGATGAGGAGAGCGAGGAGGAGACAGGAGAGACTGAGACCTTCGCCCGATACAACACGCTCGTAGAGCAAAATGCTATCTTAGACGAAGACAATGCTCAGGTCATCCTAGAGAATGGTATCGAGACCATCCTGCTACGTCGTGACTTAGCCACATCCGATCAGGAGTCTACAGACCAAGAGATCATGGACTACTCGATCATCTTCAACACGCTCAAGCGTGACTCAGCCAATTCTGAGCAGGCTGCCTACAATTTCATCTACAACCTCCTACGCAACTCTACTCCACCCGATGATCAGAGTGCCAAGGAGATCTTCAACAACATCTTCTTCTCAGAGAAGCGCTATGATCTAGGCGATGTAGGGCGCTACAAGATCAATAGCAAGTTAGGACTGGATATAGATCCCGACGTCAAGATCCTCACGGCTGAGGACATCGTTGCGATCATACGTCATCTGATCAAGCTCGTCAATGGTAAGGCTCCTGTCGATGACATCGACCACCTTTCTAACCGTCGTGTCAGAACTGTCGGTGAGCAGCTATACAACCAGTTTAGTATAGGACTGAGTCGTATGGCGCGTACGGTCAAGGAGCGTATGAACGTACGTGACAGCGAGGTCTTTACCCCCGTCGATCTAGTCAACTCCAAGACGATCGCTTCGGTTGTCAACAGCTTCTTTGGGACCAATGCGCTCTCACAGTTTATGGATCAGCAGAATCCACTCTCTGAGATCACGCACAAGCGTCGTCTGTCGGCACTAGGTCCAGGCGGTCTGACTCGAGATCGTGCTGGCTTCGAGGTGCGAGACGTACACTACACTCATTATGGTCGTCTCTGTCCTATCGAGACACCTGAGGGTCCAAACATCGGACTCATCTCCTCTCTCTGCGTCTATGCTAAGATCAACGAACTAGGCTTCATCACGACTCCTTATCGTAATGTCAAGGAAGGTACCGTAGACTTTGACGACTCAGAGCTTGCTTACTTTACCGCTGAGGAAGAAGAGGACAAGACCGTAGCTCAGGGTAACGCCCCCCTAGACGACGACGGACACTTCATCCGCTCTCGTGTTAAGGCGCGCTATGGTGCAGACTTCCCTGTAGTAGAGCCTGAGGAGGTAGACCTGATGGATGTCTCTCCGACGCAGATTGCTTCGATTGCAGCTTCGCTCATTCCATTCCTCGAGCACGACGATGCTAACCGTGCCCTTATGGGATCTAACATGATGCGTCAGGCAGTACCTCTACTCACTCCCGAGGCTCCTATCGTAGGTACAGGTATCGAGCGCAGACTAGTCTCAGACTCTCGTACCCAGGTAGAGGCTACGGGCGATGGTGTGGTCGTCTATGTCGACGCCACCAAGATCGTGGTCGACTATGATCGTACAGAGGAGGAGGAGCTAGTCAGCTTCGAGCCTTCAGAGGTGACCTACAAGCTACCCAAGTATCGCAAGACCAATCAATCTACCACGATAGATCTAAGTCCTATCTGCCGTAAGGGAGACCGAGTCACCAAGGGTCAGATACTTACCGAGGGCTTCTCCACACAAGATGGCGAGTTAGCACTCGGACGCAACATCTTGGCCGCTTACATGCCTTGGAAGGGGTACAACTACGAGGATGCTATCGTGCTCAGCGAGCGTGTCGTCGCAGAGGATCTCTTCACCTCTGTACATGTCGATGAGTACTCGCTCGACGTACGTGAGACGAAGCGCGGTATGGAGGAGTTTACGGCAGACATCCCCAACGTCAGTGAGGAGGCTACCAAAGATCTCGACGCTAATGGTATCGTCCGTGTCGGTGCTCGCATCGTGCCAGGCGACATCCTAGTAGGTAAGATTACGCCAAAGGGCGAGTCCGACCCCACCCCTGAGGAAAAGCTACTCTTAGCCATCTTTGGCGACAAAGCTGGTGATGTCAAGGACGCTTCGCTCAAGGCTTCGCCCTCGCTCAAGGGTGTGGTCATCGACACGAAGCTCTACTCACGAGCCAATCGTAAGGGAGGTATAGCAGCTACACGTAAGATCAACCAACGCTACGAGGAGGAGCTCTCCAAGCTACAGGCAACTCTCAAAGAGGAGCTAGTCTCCAAGCTTCAGATCATACTGAAGAAACACAAGACCACAGCAACAGACTTCGTCGACTACATCGGAGTCGTCAAGGTCAAGGCTGGTACACGCATCACCAAGTCTCTGCTCTTCGATCTAGACTACAATGATCTGAGAATGTCAGACTGGACCAATGACGAGCATACTAACGACCTTGTCAAGCAGACGATCGCTAACTATATCAAGAAGGACAAGATCACGATCGCAGAGGTCAATAGGCGCAAGCTCGATGAGACTCTCGGTGATGAGTTACCTTCAGGCATCATCCAGACCGCTAAGATCCTAATCGCTAAGAAGCGCAAGATACAGGTCGGCGACAAGATGGCAGGACGACATGGTAACAAGGGTATCGTCTCCAAGATCGTACGTCGTGAGGATATGCCTTATCTGCCAGATGGTACGCCAGTAGACATATGTCTTAACCCGCTAGGTGTGCCTTCACGTATGAACCTAGGACAGATCTTTGAGGCCGTCCTAGCGTGGGCAGGAAAGAAGCTCGGCGTCAAGTTTGCGACCCCTATCTTCGATGGAGCCACACTCGATGACCTCAATGCATGGACCGACAAGGCTGGTCTACCACGAGGAGGTCAGATGAAGCTCTACGATGGTGGCACAGGCGAGCCCTTTGACCAGGAGGCGACTGTAGGTGTCACCTACTTCCTCAAGCTAGGTCACATGGTCGATGACAAGATGCACGCCCGCTCGATCGGTCCGTACTCACTGATCACGCAGCAACCTCTCGGTGGTAAGTCCAACTTCGGAGGTCAGCGCTTCGGAGAGATGGAGGTGTGGGCACTTGAGGCCTTCGGTGCGGCACACGTCCTGCAGGAAATCCTCACCATCAAGAGTGATGACGTCGTAGGTCGCTCTAAGGCTTACGAGGCGATCGTACGTGGTGACAATATGCCCACGCCAGGTCTCCCCGAGTCTCTCAACGTGCTACTCAATGAGCTCAAGGGTCTAGCCCTCAGCGTACATATTGAGTAATCCCCTCCCCTATCCTTACACACTATATATAGTCAGACTTTAGTTATGGCATACAAGACAGCCCCTAAGAGCAAGACCACCTTTTCATCCATTAGGCTCTCCTTGGCATCTCCCGAGGAGATCCTAGCGGCATCACATGGAGAGGTTACGAATCCGAATACTCTTGACTATAAAACATACAAGCCAGTACGTGACGGACTCTTTTGCGAGAGAATCTTCGGTCCAGTCAAAGATTACGAGTGTAACTGTGGTAAGTTCAAGCGCATACGCTTTCGTGGTACCATCTGCGACCGTTGTGGTGTAGAGGTTACGGAGAAGAAAGTGCGTCGTGAGCGTACAGGACATATCAAGCTCGCCGTACCCGTTGCGCACATTTGGTACTTCCGTAGTCTCCCTAACAAGCTCGCCTCGCTGCTCAATCTCAAGTCAAAAGATCTTGAGGCGATCATCTACTACGAGAAGTATATCGTACTGCAGAGTGGCGTCTCTGATCTAGAGGTCAATACGATCCTTACCGAAGAGGAGTATCAAGCCAAGCTAGACGAGCTCGATCAGAGCCATCCAGACAACTACGACCTACCAGAGAGCGACCCTGACAAGTTTGTCGCAAAGATCGGTGCCGAGGCACTCTATGAGATGCTCTCCAACCTAGATCTAGATAGCCTCTCCTATGAGCTCCGTGACAAGGCTCAGACCGAGACCTCACAACAGCGTCGTCTAGACGCACTCAAGCGACTCAACGTCGTCGAGTCCTTCCGTGCATCTAAGGATATCAACCGCCCCGAGTGGATGATCCTCAAGGTGGTACCAGTCATACCACCCGATCTACGTCCACTCGTACCGCTCGATGGTGGTCGCTTTGCCACAAGTGATCTCAACGAGCTCTATCGTCGTGTCATACTGCGCAATAATCGTCTCAAGCGACTCCTAGAGCAGAGCGTCCCCGAGGTGATCATTCGCAATGAGAAGCGCATGCTCCAGGAGGCTGTCGACTCACTCCTCGACAACTCACGTAAGTCTAGTGCCTTCAAGGGTGAAAACAATCGTCCCCTCAAGTCTCTCTCAGACAGCCTCAAAGGTAAGCCTGGGCGCTTCCGTCAGAACCTACTCGGTAAGCGTGTAGACTACTCGGCACGTTCCGTCATCGTCGTCGGCCCTGAGCTACAGATGCATGAGTGCGGTCTGCCCAAGGATATGGCAGCAGAGCTCTACAAGCCCTTTATCATTCGCAAGCTCATCGAGCGTGGAGTCGTCAAGACAGTCAAGAGCGCTAAGCGTATCGTAGACCGTCGTGACAACGTCATCTGGGAGATCCTAGAGAACGTCATGAAGGGACACCCCGTACTGCTCAACCGTGCTCCGACGCTACACCGTCTAGGTATACAAGCCTTCCAGCCTAAGATGATCGAGGGCAAGGCTATCCAGCTACACCCCTTGGCTTGTACCGCTTTCAATGCCGACTTCGACGGTGACCAGATGGCTGTACACCTACCACTAGGCAACGAAGCTATCCTAGAGGCTCAGCTACTCATGCTCGCCTCGCACAATATCCTCAACCCCGCCAATGGTGCTCCTATCACCGTTCCTTCGCAGGATATGGTCTTGGGACTCTACTACATCACCAAGATCCGCAAGGGGGTCAAGGGTAGCGGACTCACCTTCTATGGTGTCGAGGAGGCCCAGATTGCATACAACGAGGGCAAGCTAGACATTCACGCACCGATCAATGTCCTGATCCATAACGTCGTTGAGGGCGATCAGCTCGTCAGCAAGATCATCGAGACCTCCATGGGACGTATCATGGTCAATGAAAACGTACCCACCGAGGTTGGCTACATCAATGAGACCTTAGGTAAGGGCGCACTACGCTCCATCATCTCTAATGTGATCAAGGTGTGTGGCTTTGCCAAGACCGCTCAGTTCCTAGACAAGATCAAGAACCTCGGATACCGCATGGCATTCAAGGGAGGTCTCTCCTTCCGTCTGCAAGACGTCGTCATTCCTAAGGACAAAGAGCGACTCGTCGCCGAGGGCAATGAGCGTGTCGAGGAGATCTTCGCACAGTACAACGAGGGCTTTATCACCAATACAGAGCGATACAACCAGATCATCGATACGTGGAGTAATGTGTCAAACAAGATCACCGCTTCACTGATGAGACAGCTAGCTCAGGACGATGAGGGCTTCAACAACATCTTCATGATGATGGACTCAGGAGCTCGTGGTTCGAAGGAGCAGATTCGTCAGCTCGCTGGTATCCGTGGTCTGATGGCTAAGCCTCAGAAGAGTGGTTCAGGCGGTGGACAGGTCATTGAGAACCCGATTCTCTCCAACTTTAAGGAGGGACTCTCCGTGCTAGAGTACTTTATCTCCTCTCACGGTGCTCGTAAGGGTCTAGCCGATACCGCACTTAAGACGGCAGATGCTGGTTATCTGACACGTCGTCTCGTAGACGTTTCGCACGATGTCGTCATCTCTGAGGAGGACTGTGGCACACTGCGAGGCATCGAAATGGCTGACGTGATGAAGAATAGTACCGTCGTCGCCACCCTAGGCGAGCGTATCCTCGGTCGCACATCCGTCCATGATATCAAGCACCCCGAGACTGGCGAGTACATCGTACGTGCTGGTGAGGAGATCAACGAAGTAGCCGTAGCTGCCATCAACGCTGCTGGCATCGAGACCGTCGAGGTACGCTCGGTGCTCACCTGCGAAACGAAAAACGGAGTCTGCGCCAAGTGCTATGGCCGCAACCTCGCCACCAACAAGCTCGTACAGCGCGGTGAGGTGGTCGGTGTCATCGCTGCGCAAGCCATCGGTGAGCCGGGTACACAGCTGACGCTACGAACCTTCCACGCTGGTGGTACTGCAAGCAACCAAGAGACAGACGCCACCGTACGTGCACGATTCTCTGGTACCATCGAGTACTCAGACATACGCTACGTAGACGTAGAGCGTGCTGGACGAGATGGCAATCTGCGCCCCGCACACATCGTGGTCAATCGTACTGCCGAGCTGCGCATCCTAGACCCCAAGACAGGTGTCATACTGCAGCACGAGCTGGTACCCTATGCCAGCACCATCTTCTTTGCAAACGGAGCTACCGTCAGCAAGGACGATACGCTGCTCAACTTCGATCCACACAATACGGCACTCGTCTCCGAGTTCTCAGGTCGTCTTGTCTTCGAGAATCTTGTCGAGAAGGTCACCTTCGAGTACGAAACCGACGAAAGCGCTTCGCACAAGGAGATGGTCATCATCCGCAAGCAGGGTGTCAAGAACAACCTCATCCCGACGGCTCAGATACTAGACGAGCAGGGCAATGTGCTTCGCTCGTACAACCTCCCTGTCGGTGCGCACCTAGTCAAGGATGATGGCGATATGATCACTCAGGGAGACATCATCACCAAGACACCGCGCGCTATCTCTGGCGCTGGCGATATCACGGGTGGTCTACCTCGTGTTCAGGAGCTCTTTGAGGCACGCAATCCATCGAGTCCCGCTGTTGTAGCAGAGATCGATGGTACCATCGACTTCGGTGGCATCAAGCGTGGCAACCAGGAGATCTCTATCACCTCCCGCCTAGGCGAGATACGTAAGTACTTCGTACCGCTTACCAAGCAGATCCTCGTACAGCCTGGCGACTATGTACGTGCTGGTATGCCCCTCTCCGAGGGCGCTATCACGCCCGCTGACATCCTCGCCATCAAGGGCCCCACGGCCGTACAGGAGTACATCGTCAACGAGGTTCAGGACGTCTATCGTCTACAAGGTGTGAAGATCAATGATAAGCACTTTGAGGTGATCGTCCGTCAGATGATGCGCAAGGTACAGGTCATCGATCCAGGAGATACCCTCCTGATGCCACAGCAGATTGTGGACAAAAACGATGCTACTGAGGAGAACGACAAGCTCTGGGGTATGAAGGTGATCACCGATGCCGGTGACTCCACCACTATGAAGCCTGGACAGATCATCTCGAGCCGTAAGCTACGAGATGAGAATAGCTCCCTCAAGCGTCGTGATCTCAAGCCCGCTATAGCACGTGATGCGATGCCTGCTACGACCAACCAGATCCTACAGGGTATCACAAAGGCAGCGCTACAGACGAGAGGCTTCATCTCGGCAGCTTCCTTCCAGGAGACCTCTAAGGTACTCAACGATGCTGCCATATCGGGCAAGGTAGACAAGCTCGAGGGTATCAAGGAGAATGTCATCTGCGGTCACCTCATCCCTGCCGGTACAGGTCTACCCGAGTATGACAAGCTCCTCGTAATGTCGCAAAAGGAGCATGACGAGATCGAGGCGCAGAGCCGTCAGACAGGATCTGATGCCAGCTACCGCGCCAAGAAGCTCGACGAGGAGAAAGTCTCCGAGACCGCTCCCGCTAAGTAACACCCGCCTCACAGAGCAGCTCGTATAGCAGCTCTAAAGTAAAGATTATCTCAGGAGCACCCTATGTAGTCTCCTCATAGATATAAGCAACGAAAAGGAAGGCTCGCCTCACAGGTCCACACGACCTCATGAGGCGAGCCTTCCTTTTGTTGTGCCCCTTCGACTGAACCCAGAATATAGGAAGACGAGCCGTGCGTCCGTCTCCATCAAAGCGAGACGTGTAACCCGCTGTAGGGACGCACGGATACGACTTCTGTAGGGACGCTCGATCTGAGCGTCCGTTGTCGAACCAGCTTGACGCAGGAGCCTTTAACGGGGACGGACGCACAGATCGTGCGTCCCTACATTTCGCTACACGTCTCGAGCCGAGCATCCCTACAGCGGATTACTCGTTCCGTTCTTGTGCAATAAGACGAGTGCCGGTGACGGAGGAAGCGACCGCTTGCGGTCGGACGAATCATAGCCCCCAGTCGAAG